>JACCUL010000485.1 GCA_013811855.1 Acidimicrobiia bacterium | reverse complement strand
GCGACCAGCTCGGCGACGGGCGCGTATGCCTCGTGGTCGAGCGGGACGAAGGCGTCGTAGCGCAGCTCCGACCGCGCGCCGGTGGCCGGGTCGGCGACGGCGCGGGCGAACGCGACACGCAACTCGTCGACCTGCTCGGCCGTCGTGCCGGCGCGCACGACGATGGGCAGGCTCGGCACCCACGGGCCGCGACCGACCTCGTGCAAGCCATCGACGAGCGCCGGCTCCAGGCGGGCCAGGTGGGCGAACGTCAGGGGATCGATGCTGGCGATGTCACCCCCGCCGCTCCTGACGACGCGCAGGCTCTCCACGTGTCCTCCGGTCCAGCGGCATCCGCCGGGCCACGCGCCCCCGGCTCCGACGGTCGCGTGGACCAGGCTGATCCACCCCGTCAGACTGTCGACGCTGTTGGCCACGGCGACGGTGTCCGGCGTGACGAAGTCCGCCAGTGCGCCGGGGCGGCGGGCGACGATGACACTGCGATACCGGTGCCGATCGGCGTCGGGCAGATCGAGCGAGAACGCGCCGACGACGTCGACGACGGAGCGCAGCGTCGTGGCGACGGGGTATCCGCAGGCGTGCGTGACGGCGCAGTCGGGGTCGAGCCACGCGGCGTGGACGTCGTCGGTCCACGTCAGGTGCTCCGGCGTCCAGGGCGCACCGGCATGCACCGCCGTCCAGAGCCGTTCCCACGCCGGACGCAGCGCGGCGTACGGGTACATGGCGAGGACGGCCGTGCTCACGGCACGACCACCGGCGCCACCGACGTCGGCGCGGTGGCCGGCGGCCAGCGGGCGTCGACGACGGCCTTGCCGATCACCGCGAGGGCGATCACCACCCCGCCGATGAGCGACGTCGTCGTCGGGTCGTCGTTGAGGAACAGGAACGCCCACACCGGGACGAAGACCGTCTCGCTCTGGGCGAACACGGCCAGGGCGACGGCGGGGATCTGGCGGGTGGCGTGGTTGAACAGCAACGTGCCGACCACGATGAACACCCCGCCGTGCAGGAGGGCGAGGGCGATGTCGGCCGGCGGCGGCACGAACGTCCTGCCGTTGACCACGGTCACCACGGCGCAGATGCCGATCATGATCACGGCGTAGCCGGGCAACACCGGCGACCAGTTGCGGCGAGTGTCCAGGCGCAGGCACACCGTGTACCCGGCGAAGCCGAGCGAGGCCAGCAGCGCGGCGACGTTGCCGACCATGTTGCCGGCCTCCACGTCGCCGACGACGGTGATGCACAACCCGACGAGTGCCACCGCGAGGGCGACGATCGTGACCCTCGTGAGCCGCTCGCCGAGCACGAGCTTGGCCAGCAGCACCGCGGTCAGCGGCGTGATCGAGGCGAGGAAGGCGGCGTTGGCCGGCGCCGTGTTCTTGATCGCGTACACGAACGCGATCGACGCCAGCAGCAGACATCCACAAGCCAGCAGCATCAGTCGATCGGTGCGGAACGCGGGTGGCGTCACGGGTGGGCGGTGGCGGACGAGTGCGATCACCTCGATGACGACGATGATCCCGATCGATCGCCAGAGGAGGTATTGGAACGCATCCGTGTCGTCGGCCTTGCGGGCGGTGACGGCGCCGAAGCTCCACACGACACCCGCGGCGATGGCAAGCATCGACGCCAGCAGCGGCACCCGATGGGGATGGGGCAGCTCGGGGGCGCGCACGACGGCCGACGCTACCGACGCCCGGACTTCGGTCTCGGGCCGGAGATGATCGCCACGGCGGCACCCGTCGGTGCCGGGGGCACGAAGGCCTCGGCCCGGATGGACGGGCCGATCCCGATGCGCGGCGACTCCGCGGCCCAGTGGCGCACGAGCCAGCGGGGCAGCACGAGATCGGCGCGCGCCAGCGACGGTGACCGCAGGAGCATCGAGCGGATCGACTCGGCCATCGCCCACGGCGGGTTGGCCACCACGCGGAAGCGCCGCCGGGGCAGCCGCAGATCTCCGATGTCGACGTTGACGACGGTGACCGGCAGGTCGGCGCAGCGGGAGTGGAGAAGCGCCCCCCGGTGCGGATGGCGTTCGACGGCGATGACTCGCGCCCCGGCCTCGACGAGGGCGACGGTCAGCGCGCCGGTGCCCGCACCGAGATCGACGACGAGGTCACCGGGGCGGATCCCGGCTCTCGCCACGACGTACCGCGCCGTCGACTCGTCGAGCCGGTGCCATCCCCAACGTCGCTCGGCCGCCTGTCGCGACCTCGATCGCGCCGCGGGCACGGCGCACCATCACCATGGTCATGGAGCCCATGGTGGTCGCTCGGGGAGCTGTGCGCCTTCTGGGTTTCGGGTCAGCCCTCTTCGGCGCACGCCTGCACGGCGGACTGCGCCACCAGCAGTTCCTCGCTCGGCTCCACCCCGGCCAACTCGGTGACGATGGCCTCGGCGAACAGCTCGTTCGACACGAGCTCGCGGAGGCAATCGTCCTGGGCGTCGTTGCCCTCGTCGGATGCGGCGAAGAGCTCGACGAGATCGCCGCAACCGGCGACCACGTCCGCGAGGAGGTCCAGCTCGCCCTCGGACATCGACAGTCCGGCGTCGGCCATCGACTGGCCGACGAGGTCCTCCGGCGGGATGCCGGTCGCCTGGAGGTCCTCGATCCCGATGGCTCCGACCATCGCTTGGGCGACGCACTGATCGACGTCGTCATCGCCGAGGTTGAGCTGATCGGCGGCGGCGGTGACATAGTCCTCCTCGCCGTACTCCTCGCCAACGTCCGAGCCGCTGTCGTCCGGGACGGTGACGGTCTCGTCCGCCACGGTGTCGTCGGTGGCGGTGTCGGCCGTCACGCTGTCGTCCGGGTCGTCGGACGTGGTGGCGACTTCGGCAGGCGTGTCGCCGGATGGGTCGTCGGTTTCGTCGTCGTCACCGCCGCAGGCGACGAGTGCTAGGCCGGCGATGGCGATGGCGGCGGCGCGATGGGCGCGGCGAGCTCGGGGGGTTCGGGTACGCATCGCCACGGTCTACCCCGGCCGACGTCGATTCGGCACGGATCTGTGTCACCGCACGTCTGCCGAAGCGGGCACGTGCGGTGACACAAACGGTTGGTCAGGTGCCGCGACGGCGGCGGATCTCGGTCGCGATCGCCGGGACCACGGCGTGCAGGTCGCCGATGACGGCGTAACCGGCCTTCGAAACCATGTTCGCCTCGGGGTCGATGTTGATGGCGACGATGTTCTTGGCCGCCATGGCGCCGACCCAGTGTTGGATGGCGCCCGAGATGCCGCAGGCGAGGTACACGGTCGGGGCGATGCGGGTGCCGGTCTGGCCGACCTGGTCGGTGTGGTTGCGCCAGCCGTTGTTGGTCACGGCACGCGAGCAGCCGACGACGCCGCCGAGCAGACCGGCCAGCTCCTCCAGCGGCGCGAATCCGTCGGCCGAGCCGACGCCGCGGCCGCCGCCGACCACGACGGGCGCCGTGGCCAGCGTGACGCCGGCGACGCGCTCGACGCGGCCGCGCACGATGCTGTGGCTGACGGAATCGTCGAGCTCGACGGTCATCGACACTGCAGTGGCCCGCCCGGGCTCTTCAGCCGGCGCGGCGTCGACGGCGTGGTGGGCCATGGTGAGCAGTCGCACCGCGCCGGTGAGCGTGGCCTCCTCGAGCAACGAGCCGCCCCACCGCACGCGGGTCACGGCCATCTTCTCGTCCTCCTCGCCTGGTGTGGTCACCGTGCAGTTGGCGGCGAACGGGACATCGAGCCGCGCCGCCGCCCACGCCATCACCTCGTTGCCACGGTCGGTGCCGGCGGCCACCACGACCGACGCCGACAGCTGCTCGACGGCGGCGGCGACCACGGCACCCCAGGCCTCCGGCCCGTAGTCGGCGAGCACGTCGTGGTGGGCCTGGTGGACGGTGCTGACACCGAAGCGGCCGAGCTCGGCGACCATTGCGTCGGCCGCGGCACCGATGGTGAGGGCGTCGAGTGGAGTGGCGGTCGTCGTCGCCAGGTGCCGGCCCGCGGTCAGCGCCTCCCGGCTGGCGTCGGCCAAGACGCCGCGATCGTGTTCCACGACGACCAGGATCGTCACGCCAACACCCCGAGCTCGTCGAGGAGGTCGACGACGGCCGGCGCGGCGTCCGGGCCCCGGCCGAGGATCACGGTCGTGCTGGCCCGTTCGGCCGGGCGCTGCAGGCGGACCATCCGCAGGCCGCCGGTCTCCGCGTCGGGCTCCATGCGCTCGACCTCGACCCGCTTGGACGCCAGCCGACCCTTCATCGTCGGGTAGCGGGGCAGGTTGATGCCCTCCTTGACGCCGACGGCTGCCGGCAGCGGCAGCTCGTAGGTCTCCTGCCCGGCGTCGGCCTCGCGGCGCACGTGGACCGCGCCCTCGGAGATCGCGATGCCCTTCGCCCCGTTGACCATCGGCCGGCCCAGCGCGTGGGCGACGCGGATGCCGACCTGGAAGTTGCCGGCGTCGGCCGACTCGTTGCCGAAGAGGATCAGGTCGAACGGCCCGTCGGCCGCCTCCAGCCGGCGCACCACTTCGGTGATCGCGGCCGCCGTCCGCTGCGGATCCCAGTCGGCGCCGTCGATCGGCAGCAGGACGGCGGCGGTCATGCCGACGCTGACCGCATAGCGCAACTGCTCCTCGGCCTCGACCGGCCCGAGCGTCAGGACGGTGGCCTCGCCGCCGTGGCCCTCGACCAGCTGGACGGCGGCCTCGACGGCGCACTCCTCGTGCGGGCTCGTGGTGAACCCGAGGTGCGCGGTGTCGATGGCCTGGGCGTCGGCGGTCAGGTTGATCCGCGCCCCCGGCGCCGGCACCCGTTTGACACAGACCAGGATCCTCACGACTTCATGCGCTTGTCGTCGGGGTCGAACAGTGGCTGGCTCCCGACGCGGGCGACGGTGACCGGGAAGAGCTCGTTCATGTACATCACCCGGAGCTCGGTGCCCTCGACGGCGTGCTCGGGCGGTAGGTAGGCCAGCAGCAGGTAGGCGTCGAGCGACGGCGCCGTGCCGGCCGTGGTCACCCGGGACACGCGGCCGTGGGCGTCGACGATGCGCTCGCCGTCGACGGTGAGGATCGGCTCGTTGCCGCCGGTCGGGTAGCGGGGCGTGCCGTCGGCGCCGGCGTGGTCGAGCATCTGCAACGTGCACAGCGTCGCCACCGGCTCGGCCTCGCGGGCGGCCAGGTACGCCTTCTTGCCGATGAACTCGGCCGACTTGACCTTCGGGCGGGCCAGCCCAGCCTCGACCGGGTCGTACTCGCTCTCCAGCTCGGCGCCCATCAGGCGATAGCCCTTCTCGATGCGGCCGGTGACGGCGTAGACGCCGATGCCGATGGGGCGAATGTCGTGGTCCTGCCCGGCCTCCCAGATCGTGTCCCACACCCGCAGGCCGTGCTCGGTGCTCGTGTACACCTCCCAGCCGTTCTCGCCGACGTAGGAGATGCGGAACATCGTGCACGGCACACCGTCGATCAGCACGTCGCGCACGGCGCCGTACGGGAAGCCGGCCTGGCTGACGTCGTAGGCCTGCGACGGGCCGGTGACGATCTTCGCCAGCACCGCCTCGGCCCGTGGTCCCCACACGCCGATCGTGCAGATGCCCGACGTCCGGTCGGTGAACGTGACCGACCCGTCGTCGGGGAGATGGCGGCCGAACCAGTACGCGTCGCGAGCACCGTCGAAGGCGCCGGTGACGACGCGGTAGTGCGTCGCGCCGAGGCGCATGATGGTCAGGTCGCCGCGGAATCCGCCGTTCGGTGTCAACAGTGGCGTGTACACGGACCGGCCGACGGGCACGTCGACGTTGTTGACGGTCATCCGCTGGAGGTAGTCGACGACGCCGACGCCCTCGAAGTCGAACTCGTTGAACGCCGTCAGGTCGACCATGCCGACGTGCTCGCGCAGGTGGAGGTGCTCGGCGTTCGTGATCGGCGACCACCAGCGGGCGTCCCACTCGTGCGGGCGGGGTTCGCAGCGGCCCGGGTAGCGGTCCATCAGGTCGGCGTTGGACTCGTACCACTGGGGGCGCTCCCAGCCCCGGGCGTCGAAGAACACCGCGCCGAGCGCCTCCTCGCGGCCGTAGAACGGGCTGCGCCGCATGCCCCGTTGGCTGGCCCACTGCTCGCGCGGGTGGACGATGCCGTACGTCTTGTTGAAGTGCTCGGCACAGCGGGCATAGATGTGGTGCTCGGTCTTCTCGTGCGGGTAGAAGCGGGCGATGTCCGACGAGTGCGGGTCGCAGACCTGCGGGTAGCCGTACGTCATCCACTCGGCGACGAGGCGGGCGATGCCCGGGCCCTCCTTGATCCACACCGCGGCGGCGGACCACAGGTTGCGCACCTCGACGGTCTCACCGAGCACTGGCATGGCGTCGGGGGTCAGCGACAGCAGGCCGTTGATGGCGTACTTGATCTCGGCGTCGCCGAGCATGTCCATCAGGTCGATGGCCTGCTCCATCTGGTCGTCGAAGTCGTCGGCCGTGAACGGCAGCTCGGTCGGCGACAGCGCCGACGCCTCGTTCGACGGGATGTCGTCGGGGTGGTGGAAGATCGGCCGGTGGGCGTAGGACCCGACCTCCATGGACCCGGCCGACTGGCGCTCGTAGCAGAACGTGTCCATGTCCCGGACGATCGGGTAGGCCACCTCCTTGTTGGTCTGCGCCAACACGTCGATAGGGCCGACGTCGGCCATCTGGTGGACGGCCGGGGTCAACGGGATGTTGGCGCCGGCCATCGCCGCGATGCGCGGGCTCCACACGCCGCAGGCGATGACGACGTGCTCGGCCTCGATGCGGCCCTTGTCGGTGACAACGGCGCGGATCGTGCCGTCCTCCACCTCCAGGTCGAGGACCTCGGTGGTGGCGAAGACGCTCAGTGCGCCGGCGTCGATGGCCTCCTGGCGCATCAGCGTGCCGGTCTGTAACGAGTCGACGACCGAGACGCTCGGTGTGTAGAAGCCGCCGAGGACGATCTCCTCGTTGATGAACGGGACGAGCTCCTTGATCTCGGCCGGCGTCAGCAGGCGGGACTCGATGTCCCACGCCGTGGCCGACGTCATCCGCCGGCGGAACTCCTCCAGCCGGTCCTCGTCACGGGCGACCTCGATGCCGCCGCACGTGCTGTTCATCCCGAGCTCGACGTACTGGCGCTGGCTCTCCAGCGTGAGCAGCGCCATCTCCTTGGTGTGGTCGGTCGGGAAGATGAAGTTGGACGCATGGCCGGTCGAGCCGCCTGGGTTGGGCAGCGGGCCTTTGTCGAGTAGGACCATGTCGGTCCAGCCGAGCCGGGACAGGTGCCCGACGAGGCAATTGCCGACGATGCCGGCGCCGATGACGACGCAGCGGGCGGTCGCCGGGACGGTGCGCTCGGGGCTGCCGGCCGGGTCCGTGTCGGTCGTGATGCCGCTAGTGGTGTCGCTCACGCTTCCCTCCTCTCCTTCTCTTGTGATATATCTTGACCGTATCACGTCCCTGAGCGAGCGCGCCCACGCCGAGATCCGCCGGATGATCATCCGACTCGACCTACCCCCTGGGGCCGTGGTCCGCGAGGACGAGCTGCGCGAGCAGCTCGGCATCGGGCGCACGCCGATCCGCGAGGCGCTGCAGCGGCTGGCCCGCGACCAGTTCGTCACCGTGCTGCCGCGGCGCGGGATGCTGGTCACTCCGATCGACGTCGCCGATCTCGGCGTGCTGTACGACACGCGGGCGCTCCTCGAGCCGTACGCCGCTCGCCTGGCCGGCACGCACGGTGCGCCGCGACAC
>JACCUL010000243.1 GCA_013811855.1 Acidimicrobiia bacterium | reverse complement strand
GCTCGAGGGCGCCCCACGGCTCGGTGCGGCCGACGAGGGGCGTCGAGCCGGCCAGCGTGAGCAGCGGCGGGAGTGGGAGCGGACTCCCCGCCAGCGCTCCCAGAACGGAGCTCGAAGGCACCGTTCGATGGTAGGGCCGTAGTCAATCCTCGTCATCCGCATTCGGTCGGACGGACGGAAAACGGCGCGAGCTGGTCATGCGCGCGACCGGCGCGCGTCCCTACGGTCGACACTGAGCCTCACGACTGAACGGAGACCTGGGATGACGACCATCGACACTGTCCGGCCGCTGCTGGACGACGAGCTGCTGCGCGACTTCGACGAGCGCGCTCCGGGCTACGACCGCGACAACGCGTTCTTCACGGAGGACTTCGAAGCGCTGCGCGAGCGGGGGTACTTCCTGGCCTCGCTCCCCGAGGCGTTCGGCGGGGCCGGCCTCGACCTGGCTGCCATCAACCGCCTCCAGCGGCGCATCGCCTATGTGGCGCCGGCGACCGCGGTCGCCGTCAACATGCACCACTACTTCGTCGGGCTCTGCGCCGACCTCCACCGCGCCGGCGACCCGTCGGGCGACTGGGTGCTGCGCCGGGCGGCCGCCGGCGACATCTTCGCCGCCGGTCATGGCGAGTCGGGCAACGACATCCCGGTGCTGCTGTCCTCGGCCAAGGCCGAGCGCGTCGACGGCGGCTGGGAGTTCACCGGGCACAAGATCTTCGGCAGCCTGTCACCGGTCTGGACCTATCTCGGCATCCACGGCATGGACACCAGCGACCCCGACCACCCGCAGGTCGTGCACGGTTTCCTGCACCGCGACGCCCCCGGTTACCGCATCGAGCAGACGTGGGACACACTGGGCATGCGGGCGACGATGTCGAACGACACGATCCTCGACCGTGCCTTCGTACCCGACGAAGCGACGATCATGGTCTCGCCCGCCGGGTTCGCCGGCGCCGGCATGTACCACGTCGCCCTCTTCGCCTGGGCGCTGCTCGGCTTCGCCGCTGTGTACAGCTCGATCGCCCGGCGGGCGTTCGACGACACCGTCGCCCAGATGCACCGCCGCACCTCGATCGCCCTCACGCGCTCGATGGCCTACCACCCCGAGGTCCAGCACCAGATCGCCGAGATGCGGATCCACCTCGAGGGGATGACCGCGCACCTCGATCGGGTGTGCGACGACTGGGCCGCCGGCGTCGACCACGGGATGGACTGGCCGGCCAAGATCGTCGCCTGCAAGTACGACGTCGTGACCCGGGCGTGGGCCGTCGCCGACGCCGCACTCGACCTCACCGGCGGCAGCGGCATCTTCCGTCGCAGCCGGTTCGAGCAGCTCTTCCGCGATTGCCGCCTCGGCCGCATCCACCCGGGCAACTCGCTCCTGACCCACGAGCTCGTCGGGAAGCTGAGCCTCGGGATCAACCCCGACGAGCAACCCCGTTGGGGCTGACCCGGACGCGTCCGTGCGTCAGGGCAGGTAGGGCGCGAGGCTGGCGCCGAGGAGCGGCGCGAACCACGACGAGGCGATCGTCGTGATGTGCGTCGCATCGCGATACAGCAGGATGTCGCCGATCATCACCGGGCACGCGGCGTCCGTGCAGAACCAGTCGGTGGGATCGACGAACGCGACGCCGTTGCGCTCGGCGGCACGACGTTCGGCGTCGTGCCGGGACGTCGGCACGACGTCGGCGCGATCAGTGCTGCACGCGTCAGCCGAGTGGAGGTGGCCCGACAGGCACGACGCCGGCAACGCCTGCGCCGGCGGGTTGTCGCCGAGCACGACGACCTTCGTCGCCGTCCCCCTCAGTCGGCCCAGCGTCAGGTCCAGGCCGCCGGCCCACTGGTCGTCACTGTTGGGGTAGTCCGACCACGCCGTGACCACGAGCAGTTGCGGACGCTCGGCGGCGATGAAGTCGATCGCCGCGTCGCGCCACACCGGGCAGGTCCGGGCCAAGGTCGCCGTCGGGATCGGCACGGCTGCCGTCGGGCACCCGCCCTTGATCAACACGATCAGCGCCGAGTGGCGCGATTTCGCCACGTCGAGCAGCGCCGGGAACCATTGCGCGGCGTGCGAATCGCCGTAGAGCACGATCGTCGTCGCGGCATCGGCCGGCCCGTACCGGCACGGTGCCAGCTCGGCGTCGACGCCGACGTTCACGCAGTCGTCGGCGTAGATCGGGGCGCGGTCGCCGACGGCCGACTCGAGTGACGGCCGGAGGTTGATCGGCACCTCCGTCGCCGCGAGACCGGCCTCGAGCACGGTGCGATTGGCGGCGACGAGGGCGTCGAGGTCGGCGCCGGTCAAGGCCTCGAGCGGCGGCGCCGTGACGGGCCCCGCCGGCACCGGCAC
>JACCUL010000482.1 GCA_013811855.1 Acidimicrobiia bacterium | reverse complement strand
CGGCCGAGGTTGATGCCGAGCCAGCGCAGCGGCTCGGGTTCCCAGCGGCGGGAGCGGTGCCCGGCCCACGGGAGGGCGGTCAGTTCGCTGGTGCGTCCGGTGACGAGGTCGGCCATCAGCCGGCCGGCCAGGTTGGTCGCCGCGACCCCGTCGCCGACGTAGCCGCCGGCCGCCCCGGCGCCGGTGTCCCGATCGAAGCGCACGCCGGCGTGCCAGTCGCGGGGCACGCCGAGCGGACCGCCCCAGTGGTAGGGGAACTCGACGTCGGTGAGGACGGGGAACAGGTCCCGCGCCGTGCCGATCAGGAGCCGGCGGACCCGGTCGTCGGTGTCGAAGGACGGTTCGATGCGCGACCCGAAGTGGTACGGCGCACCACGGCCGCCAAAGGCCAGGCGGCCGTCGGCGGTCCGCTGGCCGTAGATGATCATGTGTCGCCCGTCGTTGAACGTCGGGCGGTCGTCGAGGCCGATCTCGTCCCACACGGCGGGCGGCAGCGGCTCGGTGCCGACCATCAGCGAGTACAGCGGCACGAGGTCGCGGCGCCGGCCGGGCAGTGCCGCCGTGTACGCCTCGGTGGCCGTGATCACCGCATCGGCGGTGACCGTTCCCCGTTCGGTCGTGACGCGTCGACCGTCGGCGGCGACGACCGCCGTCTGCTCGTGGATGACGACGCCGCGTCGCTGGGCCGCGCCGGCGAGACCGTGCACGAGGCGAGCCGGATGGACCGCCGCGCAGTGCGGCGTGAACATCGCCGACCGGGCCCGTGTCACCCGGCACCGGTCCGTGAGCTCGCCGGCGGTGAGCATGCGCACGTCCTGGGGCCCGAACCCGAAGCTGCGGGCCTCCCGGACCTCATCCAGCAGGCGGCCGTCCTGGACCTCGGACCGCGCGAACGTCAACGTCCCGCCACGGGCGAGCTGGGCGTCGATGCCCTCCTCGTCGGCGACGCGGGCCACCTCCTCGACGGTGGCGTGCATCGCCCGCAGCAGGTCGATGGCGCGATCGCGGCCGTGCGTCGAGGCGAGCGTCGTCAGGCTCGTCGGCAGGAGCGCCGAGCACCAACCGCCGTTGCGGCCGCTGGCGCCGAAGCCGACGTGCTCACGCTCCAGCACGATGATGCGCAGCGTCGGATCGGCGCCGGCCAGGTAGTAGGCGGTCCAGAGACCGGTGAACCCGGCGCCGACGATGGCCACGTCGACCTGGGCGTCCCCGCCGAGCGGGGTGGTCACCGTGCGCAGCTCGGCCGGCAGGGTCGTCTCCCACAGCGGCACGGGCACGCGGAGCGAGCGGAGCACGCCCGCGTACGCTACGCAGGTGCACCCCCCGGGCCAAGCGCTGCCGCCGCCGTCGGGGCCGCCGGCGGGCTGGTACCACGACCCGAGCGGGTTCCCGATCGTGCGCTACTACGACGGTCGGGCGTGGACGGGTCACACGACCGGGATCCTCCCGCCCGCGCCGGCGGCCCACTCCGTGCTGCCGGTATCGACCGCCGTCGGGGCCGCCGTCGTGCTGGTCGTCTCGCTGATCGCCAGCAAGGTGGCGCTGGAGCCGCTGCTGCGCTTCGACTGGCCGATCGTCGCCTACGTGGCGATCTCCGTCTCCATCGGCTACGGGCCCTCGATCGCCTGGTGCGTCTACAGCAGTCGCCGGTGGGGAACGGGCCGGCTGACGGCCGACTTCGGGGTCCGGTTCCGGTGGGCCGACTTCGGATGGGGGCCGCTGACGTACGTCGCGTCAATCCTCGGTGCCGTGTTCGTGAGCATCATCATCGTCGAGCTGGACATCCCATTCACGAGCAACACCGAGGGCATCGGCGACCTCGACATCGACCGCACTTACGTGATCGCGCTGTTGATCTCGGCCGTCGTCGCCGCCCCGGCCGTCGAGGAGCTCGTCTTTCGCGGCCTGATGCTGCGCGGGCTGGCCAGCCGGATGCCGGCGACGCTGGCCGTGTCGGCGCAGGGCGCGCTGTTCGGCCTGGCCCACGTGGACCCGGAGCGGGGCCGCGGCAACATCGGCCTGGCGTTGGTCCTGGCGATGGTCGGGATCGTCTTCGGCGCCGCGGCGTTCCTCTTGCGGCGGATCGGGGCGACGATGATCGCCCACGCCATCTTCAACGGCATCGCCATGATCGTCGTGCTGACGCGTTGACTCGCTGGCCCGTCGATGCTGCGCCGCCCGCCCGTCCCCGACACGCCGTGGCACCGGGCGGCCGCGGCCGTCAAACACGCCATCGGTGAGCTCGTCCACCGGGCGTGGCACGAGGTCCAGGAGCTGGGTGCGATCGGCCCGGACACCCGCCGCGGGCGGGCGTTCGGGGCGTTCGGGCCGGGGAGCGTCATCTGCTTCCCGCCGACGGCGATCTTCAACGAGCGCTACATCCACATCGGGAGCGGGACGGTGATCGGCCCGCACGCCGTGCTGTCGGCGGGCATGGCGCCCGGGCAGCAGTGCGTCACCGATCCCGTCGTGCGCATCGGTGACCGCTGCCTGCTCGGGCGGGGCAGCGGGATCGTCGGCCACCTGTCGATCGAGATCGGCGACGACGTGTGGACCGGCCACCACGTGTACGTGACCGACCAGAACCACGGGTTCGAGGACCTCGACCGGCCGATCTCCCGGCAGCCGCCGACCGAACGCCCGGTGCGCGTCGGCGCCGGGTCGTGGCTGGGCCACGGGACGATCGTGCTTCCCGGAACGACGATCGGCCGCCACGTGGTCGTCGCCGCCGGCAGCGTCGTACGCGGCGACATCCCGGACAACTGCATCGTCGCCGGCAACCCGGCCACGATCGTCCGCCGGCTCGACGATCCATGACCGTAATGGCGTTCCCCGGCCACGCAGGCCGTTGCTGGCCGCTCCCTCGCTGGCGCTCGCTCGCTCGCATCGTCGCGATGGTGCACCAGTGACCATCACGGCGCGAGTCCGTCCGGCTCAACGGGCCAGGTCCTGGGGTGGGGAGCAGTCGGCCATCTCGTTGTCGCCGGCGAACGTGGCCACCTTCTCGGAGATGGGGATGCCGTCGACGGCGCTCTCCCTGAACGCCTCGTCACGACCGTCGCGCAGCACATCGGCGTACTGACGGCGGTCCTCGAGCCACGTGCGGTAGTCGGCCTCCCATTGCGGCACGATCTCGCGACCCGCGGCGTCGGTCGGCGCGACGGCGACGACCTCGTCGAGCGTCGCCTCGACGATGTCCGTCGCTCGATCGATGATCTCGGCCCGTTCGGCCAGCAGCGCCGCATCGTCCTCGTCGACGCGACGCAAGTCGGTCAGCCCGACGAGTTGCTCGTCGAGATCGGCGCAAACGCCGGCGGCCCGCTCGGCCCACGCGCGGTCGTGGATGCGGTTGACGGCCTCCTTGGAGGCAAAGAACAGCGCCCACACCCAGAACGCGGCGAACCCGGCCATCAGCACGACGATCAGCACGCGCCACCCGTTCCTCACCGCCCCGGAGGATACGGGTCGCCGGAAACCCCGGCCCTCGTCGGGCGGCGGCGCTGGTAGACACGTGACCCGTGCGAGCGAGCCAGGGAACGAGCGGGATGCAGCGCGCCCGCGACGGGTTCGCCATGCTGCGCGCCCAGATCCGGCTGCACCCGCGACCGTTCGCCATCGCCGTCTCCGGCGCCTCCGTGTTCGCGCTCTGCACGATCGCCTCGACCGCGGCCGTCGAGTGGGTCATCGACCGGGTGATCCTCCCCCGCTTCGAGGAGGGTCACGTCGCCACGGGCACGGCGTTGACCGGGGCGGGTTTCGTCATCGGTATCGGTGTGCTGCGGGCCGCCGGCGTCGTCGTGCGACGGGCATGGGCCGGTCGCGCCCAACAACGCATCGCCGCCACGCTCAGCTCCAGCGTCGTCGACCGCCTGGTGCGGCAACCGTCGACGTGGCACAACCGGCGCGCCGACGGTGATCTCGTCGCTCGGGCCGGCGTCGACACGGACGCCGCCACGGCCGTGCTCGCCCCGATCCCGTTCGCCACCAGCGTCGTGCTGATGATCTTCGTGTCGGGGGCCTGGCTGATCCTCAAGGACGGCGTGATGGGCGCCGCCGCCGTGGCCGTGTTCCCCGTGCTCATCGGGCTGAACGTCGTGTACCAGCAGCGCGTCGACCAGTACTACACCGACGCCCAGGACCAGCTCGGCCGGCTGTCGGCCGGCGTGCACGAGAGCTTCGACGGGGTCCAGCTCGTCAAGGCGTACGGCGCCGAGGCCCGCGAGACCGAACGGCTGTCGGTCATCGCGTCGCGTCTCAGGAATGCCCGGGTGGGCGCGGTGCGACTACGGGGGACGTTCGAGGCGTTGCTCGACGTGATCCCGTCGATGGCCAACGTCGGCCTCGTCGTGCTCGGCGCGATTCGTGTCCGCGACGGCCACATCACCGTCGGCGAACTGTCCAGCTTTGTCTACTTGTTCACGCTGCTCGTGTTCCCGCTGCGCCTGATCGGCTACGCGCTGTCGGAGATGCCGCACTCCCTGGCCGGCTGGGCCCGTCTGCGCGAGGTGCTCGACGAGCCCGTCGAGCCCGACCCGCGGCAGGCCATCGGCACCGCCGATCCCGGGCGCGCCGTCCAGGTCAACGACCTCACCTTCACGTTCCGCGGCGAGGTGCGGCCGGCGCTGGCCGACGTGTCGTTCGACGTCGCCGCCGGGCGCGTCGTCGCCATCGTCGGGCCGACCGGTTCGGGCAAGACGACGCTCGTCGAGATCGTCGGCGGCCTCGTGGCGCCCGACCGCGGGCGGGTCCGCACGACGGCCGGGATGCGCTCGGTCGTGTTCCAGGAGGCCTTCTTGTTCTCCGGAACCGTGCGCCACAACGTGACGCTCGGCGAGCCGTACGACGACGACACCGTCTGGGAGGCGCTGCGCCTGGCCGAGGCCGACCGCTTCGTGGCGGAGACGCGTGACGCCCTCGAGACCGTGGTCGGCGAGCGCGGCGTCAGCTTCAGCGGCGGCCAGCGTCAGCGCGTCGCCCTGGCCCGGGCGCTCGTCCGCCGACCCGAGCTCCTGCTGCTCGACGACACCACCTCCGCGCTCGACCCGGCGACCGAGGCGTCCGTGCTCGGCAACCTGCGCTCGGCGTTCGGCGGCACCACGGTCCTGATGGTCGCGTCGCGCCCCTCGACGATCGCCCTCGCCGACGAGGTGCTCTTCCTCGCCGGCGGACGCATCGTCGACCACGGCCCGCACACCGACCTGATGGACCGCCAGCCCGGTTATCGCCAACTGGTCGAGGCCTTCGAGACCGAGCGGGTGGGTGCCAGTGACTGAACCCATCGGGCGGTTCTCGGCCGTCCACACGATCAACCGGGGGCTCCAGGAGGCGCCGGTGCTGCGCCAGGGACTCGGAGTGACGTGGGCGCTGGCGGCCGTCGGGGCCACCGGCCGGATCGTCGTGCCGATCCTCGTCCAGCAGGCCATCGACAAGGGCATCGTGCGCGACGGTGGCGTGCGCGTCGGGCTCGTCGTCGTCTTCGCCATCGTGGCCGCCGTCGCCCTGCTCATCGCCGGGGCCGCACAGCGCCAGGCCGTCGTCCGGCTGGGGCGGCGCAGCGAGGCCGCATTGTTCGACCTGCGGTCCCGCCTCATCGCCCACATCCACCGCATCAGCCTCGCCGACCACAACGAGGAGCGGCGCGGCGCGCTCGTCGCCCGGGTGACGAGCGACATCGAGACGCTCGCCCAGTTCTTCCAGTGGGGCGGGCTGGCGTGGTTGCTCGACGGACCGCTGATGATCCTCGTCGCCTCGGTCATGCTGGCCTACGACTGGATCCTCGCCCTCGTCGCGTTCGCCGTGGCCGCGCCGCTGGCCGTCGTCCTGCGCCTCGTCCAACGGCACCTCGTGGTCGCGTACGACAAAGCTCGCGAACGCAACGGCGAGATGCTCTCGGCGATCACCGAGGTCGTCACCGGCGCCGAGACGATCACGGCCTACGACG
Source organism: Acidimicrobiia bacterium (assembly GCA_013811855.1). Taxonomy (GTDB): domain Bacteria; phylum Actinomycetota; class Acidimicrobiia; order Acidimicrobiales; family Ilumatobacteraceae; genus JALZMG01. Next base: position 2,881 of record JACCUL010000482.1, on the reverse strand, counting down.
CCGGACGGGTGCTCGGCGCCGAGGCCGACGAGGCCGTGCAGCGCAAGGCGGCGGCGCAGATCCGGGCCAACGTGATCGGCGCCTTCCTGTTCCCGTCGGGGGAGGTGTTCTCCGTCCTCACCGTCGCGGCCGTCGTGCTGACCGGCGTGGCCCGCGGGCCGTCGAGCGCGCTGACGGCCGGGGCGATGATCGGGTTCATCTTCTTGACCTACCGGTTCCTCGAACCGATCGCCGAGTTCACCGAGGTCCTCGACCAGACCCAGACGGCGGTGGCCGGCCTGCGCCGCGTGCTCGGCGTGCTCGACCTGCCGATCGGGCCCCCGCCGCCCGAGCACCCGCGACCGCTGCCCGTCGGCTCGCTCGACATCGACATCTGCGACGTCACGTTCTCCTACCCCACGCGAGGTCTCGCCAGCAGCGCCGACGACGCCGTGCTGCGCCACGTCAACGTGTACATCCCGGCCGGCCAGCAGGTCGCCGTCGTCGGCGAGACCGGCTCGGGCAAGACGACCCTGGGGCGCCTCATCGCCCGCTTCGCCGATCCGACGATCGGCGAGATCCGTCTCGGCGCCGTCCCGCTGCGGCAGGTCTCGAACGACGATCTGCGCCAACGGCTCGTCGTGGTGTCCCAGGAGCCGTTCCTCTTCACGGGGACGATGGCCGAGAACGTCGGCTTCGCTCGGCCGGGGACGTCGATCGACGACATGGAGGCCGTCGTCGACCGCCTCGACCTGCGTGAGTGGGTGGCGACCCTGCCCGAGGGGATGATGACCGAGGTCGGCGAGCGCGGCGAGCAGCTGTCGGCGGGCGAGCGGCAACTGGTGGCACTCGTGCGGGCCGGCGTCGCCGATCCCGACGTGCTCGTGCTCGACGAGGCCACGTCGTCGGTGGACGCGCTCACCGAGGTGCGCATCTCGCGCGCGCTGACCCGACTGGCCGAGGGCCGCACGACGATCGCCATCGCCCACCGCCTGTCGACGGCGGCCCGGGCCGATCGGGTGCTCGTGCTCGACCGTGGCGTGGTCGTGGAGGACGGGCCGCACGATGCGCTCGTGCTCGGCGACGGGATCTACAGCCGCCTGTACGAGGCGTGGATGACGGCGACGACCGCAGAGCAGGGCGACCTGCTCCCCGGCTGATCAGCCGTCGGCCTCCGGATCGACGCCCATCGGCAGCGGCCCGTCGATGCGCAGCACGTCACACGTCGGCGCCTCCGGCGTCGCGCCGCGCTCCACGATCACGAAGGCCGTGAACTCGGCGGACTCGCCGGGATCCAGCCCAGGGACGTCGACGCGTTCGCGCCTCCCGCCGAGGAAGGTGTCAGCCGCCAAGCGCACGAGCACGGTGTAGCTCTGGCGCTCGTCGCCGACGTTGGTGATCGTGCCCTCGGCGACGACGCGGTCGCCCGTGGCCGCGCACGAGGTGATCGACGCGTCGGCCGGTTCGGGGTTCTGGTAGTCGTCGTACCAGCGCAGGAACAGCACGCTGAGCACGATCCCGACCACCGACAGGGCCACACCGCCGGCGCCGGTGGCGATGCCGGCGATGGCCATGCCCCGGCCCCGTCCACCGAGCCGGGCCCGGCGCAGTGCGATGACGCCGAAGCACAGGGCGAGGACGGCGAGCACGATGCCGCCGAAGGCCACGAACGGCAGCCAGCCGATGACGCAGGCGACGATCCCACAGACCATGGCCGCGATGGCCAGGCCATTGCGGCCCCGCGGCGTGGCCGACGGCTCGCTGGCCGGGTGGTACAGGTCGATGAAACGGGTCCCACCGGTCGACACGTCGCCGGTCCACGTGGTCCCGTTGAAGTACCGGAACTCGTACCGCCCGGACGGGTCCGGATGCCAGCCGGGCGACCCGCTCATTGGTGCGTTCGGAGGCATGCCGCGACGACCTCGATCTCGGCGACGGCGCATGAGCACCAACGAGCGAAAGCGCCGTAATGCCTGCTCGCTCGCACTCCGTGCTCGCTCACTCGACGGACTCTAGACCTACGCTCGTCGCGTGGAGCTGGTGCTCGTCCGACACGCGCAGCCGCAGTGGGTGCTCGACGGCCTCAACGTCGTCGACCCCCCGCTGACCGCGCTCGGGCACCGCCAGGCCGCGGCGCTGGGACCGGCCCTGGCCGACGAGACGTTCGACGAGATCCTCGTGTCACCGCTGCAGCGAGCCCGCCAGACGGCGGCGCCGCTCCTCGAGGCGCTGCAGCGCCGGGAGCAGGTCGATCCGTGGCTGGAGGAGATCCGCGACCCGAAGTGGCACGGCACTCCGTCGCAGCGGGCGGCCGAGGCGTACGCCGAGCTGAAGGCCCGGCCCTCGATCGCCCACTGGGACGGTCTGCCCGGCGGCGAGTCGATGCGCGAGTTCGTCGCCCGCATGCGGTTGGGGGCTGAGAAGTTCCTTGGTGACCGCGGCGTCGAGCGGGTCGACGGCGACCTGCCGGTGTGGCGGATCGCCGAGCCCGGTCGGCGCATCGCGCTCGTGGCCCACGCCGGCACCAACTCGGTCACGATCTGCCACCTGCTGGGCATGCAGCCGACGCCGTGGGAATGGGACCGCATGGTGCTCGGTCACGCCTCCATCAGCCGGTTGGAGGCCATCCCGCTGGGTGACGGCTACACCTTCAGCCTGACCGCCCTCTCCGACGTCGAGCACCTCGACCGCGCCGATCGCACCCGCTGAAGAACGCGTTTGTTCAGTAGCGCGCGCCTGGGCGACGGTTGGTGCACAAACGCGTGAGATGTCGTGTCAGGCGTTTGTGCGCTAGCGCGCGCTCGGGCGACGCTCGGTGTACAAACGCGTCAACGTCCTGCTCACGCGTTTGGGCGCGAGCTGCGCACCTACGCTGCCGACGCGTGCCTTTGAGTTCCAGCAC
>JACCUL010000480.1 GCA_013811855.1 Acidimicrobiia bacterium | reverse complement strand
CGCGCAGCCCACCGACGGAGGCGACGTTGACGATCACGCCGGGCGAGGCCTCGAAGGCCTGCTGCCACGCCTGCTGGCACCAGAACAGCGGACCGCGCAGGTTGACGTCGAACGTCTTGTCGTAGCGCGGCGGATCGACGCCGAGCGTCGGCCCGTAGTACGGGTTGGTGGCGGCGTTGTTGACGAGGACGTCGAGCCGGCCGAACCGGTCGATCGTCGCCGCCACGCACGCCGCGGCGGCGTCGAGATCACCGGCGTTGGCGGCGTGGACCGCCGTCCGCAGGCCGGACGGGTCGATGTCGGCGGCCGCGGCCTCGAGCTGGTCCTGCTTGCGACTGCTCAGCATCACCTGCCCGCCGGCCGCGACGAACGCGGCGGCGATGGCCCGCCCGATTCCTCTCGACGCGCCCGTGACGAGTGCGACCTTGCCGTCCAGTGAGATCTCCACGGCCGGAACGTAACCCGTCCTGTCAGTAGCGCTCGGGTGGAGCGACCGTGGCGTCGTCGTCCTCGCCCCGCGTGCGATCGGACACGCGTGAGATGCGAACCATGCGGATCCGGCGGCCGTCGACCTCCTCGGCGGCGAAGCGCCAGCCGTCGTGATCGACCGCTTCGCCGGGCTCGGGCACGTGCTCCAGCGTGCCGAAGAGGAAGCCGCCGATGCTGTCCCAGCCCTCGTTGGGGATCGAGGTTTCGAGCAGCTCGTTCACCTCGTCGACGGAGGTACCACCGTCGGCGAGGTAGTCGCCGTTGGGCATCCGCTGCACGGTGGCGTGGTCGGCGTCGTACTCGTCGACGATCTCGCCGACGAGCTCCTCCAGGCAGTCCTCCAGCGTGATCAGGCCGGCGATGCCGCCGTACTCGTCGGCCACGATCGCCAGGTGGAACTTGCCAGCCTGCATCTCCCGCATCAGGCGAGCCACGGGCTTGTTCTCGGGGATGAAGCGCACCGGCCGGGCGAGGTCGCGGGCGGGCGAGTCGCCGCGGCCCTCCCGCTCGGAGCGGATCAGGTCCTTGGTGTAGGCCAGGCCGACGATGTCGTCGCCGTCCTCGGCGTGCACCGGCAGGCGGCTGACGCCATGGGTGATCGCCAGGTCGAGGCCCTGGGTCACCGAGGCCCCGTGGTCGAGGAGGATCATGTCCGGGCGGGGCACCATGACCTCACGGGCCACGGTGTCGCCGAACTCGATGATGCTCTCGATGAGCTGGCGCTCCTCGTGCTCGATGACGTCGTCCTGGGCCGCCGCCTCGACGATGCCGAGCAGCTCCCGTTCGGAGACGAACGGTCCCGCCTTGAGGCCCTTGCCGGGGAGGATCCAGTTGGCGAACCCGATGAGCGCCTGGGTCAGGAGGCGCAGCGGCCAGAACTTGACGAGCCACAGGGTCGGGCGGGCGGCGACCTTGGCGGCCTGCTCGCTGTGCAGCACGGCCCAGGTCTTCGGTACGGCCTCGGTGAAGACGTAGAGGATGCCGACGTTGAGCACGAAGCCGACGACCAGGCCCCACGGCCCGAACAACCGGTCGAGCAGGATGGTGCTGAGGAACGCCGACGCCGTCTGCAGGATGTTGACCGTGAGGAGCACCGGGTTGAGGAACTTCGCCGGTTCCGCGACGAGGCGCACGAGGGCGGCGCCACGACGGGGGTCGTCGTGGGCGATCGACTCGGCCTTGATCCGGCTGATCCGGTTGATACCGGTCTCGGCCACCGCCAGCAGCGCGAGCATGATGAGCAGGAGCACGATGATCCCGAGCAGCAGGCCGTCCTGCGACGTGAACTCGATGGCGATCACGCGTGCTCCTGGCGGAAACCGATCGGGGCGGCGCCGTGCCAGTGGTGGGCCCGCAGCAGGGCACGCTCGCGTTCGCGCATCGCCGTGGCATCGGCGGCGTCGACGTGGTCGTGGCCGAGCACGTGCAGCACGCCGTGGACGACGAGGAGCGCCAGCTCGTCGTCGAGCGTGCCGGCGTGGCCGGCCGCTTGGGCGGCGGCGACCTCCGGGCACACGACGACGTCGCCGAGCAGTTCAGGGACGCCGTCCGCGACGGCGTCGGATCCGTCGTCGAGCGGGAACGAGAGCACATCGGTCGGGCCTGCCGCGCCCATGTGCTCGGCGTTCAGCGCCGCCATCTCGTTGCCGTCGACGAACGTCAGGGTCAGCTCACCGGCGCGCTGCGCATCGGCCAGCACGGCCTCGGCCAGCGCCGACCAGCGCGCCACGTCGACGGTCACGACGTCCTGTTCGTCGGCACCGACCACGCGCCGACGGGTGGGACTGGGAGGTTCAGACACCGGCGCGGCCCTGCTCGCCGCGGTCGCCCCGTTCGTAGGCGGCGACGATGTCGGCGACGATGCGGTGGCGCACCACGTCGGCCGCCGACAGGTGCACGAAGGTCAATCCCTCGATCCCCGTCAACACCCGCTCCAGGCCGAGCAGCCCGCTCTTGCCGTTCGGCACGTCGACCTGGGTCACGTCGCCGGTGACGACGACCCGGGACCCGAACCCGATGCGGGTGAGGAACATCTTCATCTGCTCGGGCGTCGTGTTCTGCGCCTCGTCGAGGATGATGAAGCTGTTGTTGAGCGTGCGGCCGCGCATGAACGCCAGCGGCGCCACCTCGACGGTCTGGCGCTCGAGCAGGCGCTGCGCGCCCTCCGGCTCGACCATGTCGTACAGCGCGTCGTACAGCGGGCGCAGGTACGGGTCGATCTTGGCCATCAGGTCGCCGGGCAGGAACCCGAGGCGCTCGCCGGCCTCGACCGCCGGGCGGGTGAGGATGATCCGTTGGACCTCCTTCGCCTGCAGCGCCTTGAGCGCCATCGCCACGGCCAGCCACGACTTGCCGGTGCCGGCCGGGCCGATGCCGAACGTGATGACGTTCTGCGCGATGGCGTCGATGTACCGCTTCTGCCCGGCCGACTTGGGACGCACCTGGCGGCCGCGGGCACCGCGCAGCACGTCGTGGGTCAGCACCTCGCTCGGGCGCTCGTCGGCGTCGACCATGCCGATGACCCGCCCCAGGCTCGGCTCGTCCAGTTCGTGGCCGCGCTGGAGCAGGCCGACGAGCTCGTCGAAGAGCTTGGCGACCTGGTCGGCGTCCTCACCGCGGGCGATCACCTCGTTGCCGCGCACGACGATGTCGGTGCGCGGGAACGCCTGCTCGATCTGCCGGAGATGCTGATCTCGGGGGCCGAGCAGCGCAGCCATGAGGTGGGTCCCGGGAACGACGACGATGGTCGTGGTCTCGGTGGCTGTCATGCGGTAGCGGTCATCGGATCGTGGCGCGGGGCGCGCTCATCCGAGCGAGCGTAGCGGCGGACGCGAGGCCCAAAGCGTTCGGTTCAGCGACAAACCAGCGAGCGGACCATCGTCGCGTCACCGGAGCACACTGGGCCGGTGATCCTGTTCCTGTGCACCGGCAACGCCACGCGCTCGGTGCTCGCCGGGGCCGCGCTGCGCGCTCGCGTGCCGGACCTGGAGGTGGCGACGGCGGGCACGCTGACCATCGACGGTCTGCCCATGAGCTGGCGCACCAGGGCCGGGTTCGAGTCCGTCGGGTTGGCCCGGCCGGATCACCGCAGCCGCCAGGCCGTCGCCGCCGACGTCGACGCGGCGACGCTCGTGGTGGGCCTGGCGCCGGAGCACGTCGAGTGGGTCCGGCGCGAGCACCCGGCGGCCGCACCGCGGACGGGCACGCTGAAGCGCGTGGCCCATGACCTGGCCGCTGACCGTCGTCCGCTGGCCGGCCGGGTGGCCGAGCTCGGCCTGGCCGACGTCGTGCTCGCCGACTGGGAGGAGGTCATCGACCCCGCCGGCGGCGACGTCGAAGCCTTCACCGCCTGCGCCGCCGAGGTCGTCGCGTTGGTCGACGCGCTGGCCCCCCGCCTCCGCCCCAACCCGGAAGTGTGAGCGCAAACGACGGAGATCCGCATCGACAGCTCACACTTCGGGGTTGGGAGCCGCCGTTGCCGTGAGCTCGCCGAGCAGCAAAAGGCCGGCCACGTTCATGAAGTCGTGCTCGGTGATGATGCCGACGAGCTGGTCGTCGACGACGACGGGCAGCGCGCCGATGCCGAACGACCGCATCAGCTCGATGGCCCGGAGTGGCGCCATGTCGGGCGGGACGCACACCGGGTCCCGCTTCATCACGTCGCCGACGCTGATCTCGCTCAACGAGGCCGCCGAGCCGGAGAAGACCTGACGCAGGATCGTGCGGTACGAGACCAGCCCGACCAGCCGATGCTCGGCGTCCTCGACGAGCACCTGGCGGATGCGATGCCAGTCCATCAGGTTGGCGGCCAGCTCGACGGGGTCGTCCTCGGCCACCGTGACGAGGTCGCTGCTCATCATCTGCTCGACCTCGACGAAGTTGTGGCGCCACTCGCCGCCCTCGTCCAGCGTGGCGGCGACCCACTCGTGCACCGGTGTGCCCACGCGCTGCCGACTGACCATCGCCGCCGTCAGGCTGTTCAGGCGCTGACCCGGCGAGCCCTGGTTGCGCATCGCGTTGAGCGACCCGAGGATCCACCGCGACCCGGTGTAGCCCGACCGCACACGGCGCTCGATCACGCCGAGGAAGCGCTGGCGGTCGGCCTCGTCGACGCCGACGGAGGCCAGCCCCTCCTCGGCCAGTGGCAGCAGCACGTCGAGGGCCAGCGCGCTGGCCGTGTGGTCGGTGCCGTCGAGCCACGTGAGGTGGGCGCCGAGCCCCTGGCGTGCCGCGGCCACGAAGTTCGAGCGGACCTGCTCGAACGGGAGCATCCGGCTGACCTCCGGGTGCCGCACGCCGATCGACGTCATCAGCCCGAGCCACAGCGCGGCGTTGGCCACCTCGTCGACGACGCTCGGACCGGCCGGCAGCACCCGGTTCTCGATGCGCAAGTGCGGATGGCCACCGCCCACGCCGTAGCAGGCCCGGTTCCAGCGCCACACCGTCCCGGTGTGCAGGCGCAGCGCCTCCAGCGACGGGGCCCGGCCGTCGGCCAGGTCGGCGAACGGGTCGGCGTACGTATCCGGCGCCAGCACCGGACGGAAGCGGGTGATGTCCTCCTTGTAGAGGTCGGCGATCGAACGCCGCAGCCAGTCGGTGCCGAACGTGACGCGGGCGCTGCGCTCGCGCAGGTGGTGGCCCGGCCGGCGCACGTCGACGGACTGTTCGAACAGGGCGATGCGGGTTTCGGCCCACAGCCGTTTGCCGAACAGCAGCGGCGAGTTCGTGGCGCAGGCCAGCACGGGGCCGGCGAGCAGCTGCGCCACGTTGTAGAGGTTGACGAACTCGTCGGGCCGCACCTGCAGGTGGACCTGGAAGCTGGCGTTGCAGGCCTCGGCCATCACCGAGTCCTGGCGCACCCGCAGCTCGTCGGTGCCCTTGATGTGCAGTTCGTATGCCTCACCGCGAAGATCCATCAGCGCCCGGTTCAACGCCAGGTACCGCGGGTTCTGGACCATGTTGTCCATCGACAGATCGCTCTTGCGGATCGTCGGCAGGGTCCCGGTCAGCACGATCTCCAGCCCGGCGGCGTTGGCCGTCGCCCGACCGAGGGCCAGCAGCTCGTCGATCTGGGCCTCGAGGGCCGACAGGCACGGACCACCGAAGACCTGCGGGTCGAGGTTGCACTCGAGGTTGAAGGCGCCGACCTCGGTCGTGTAGTGCGGGTCGTCGAGGGCGTCGAGCACGGTCATCGCCCCGGGCGCCGGCTGCCACGACGAGTCGACGAGGAACATCTCCTGCTCGGCGCCGATCCGGATGACGTCGGTCTCGAACAGCTCCTCGCGCAGCATGTGCTCGAGCGCCTGCAGGTCGCGCAGCATCCAGCGGATCGCCGTCTGCCGATCGGTGGTGCCCGTGGCGGTCTGCGTCCCCATGGCCCTCCCGTGCCGTCACGATTGGTCGGCTCGCCCGTCGGCTCGCCTCCGTGAGCTACCTCGTCAGCTCGTCGAGGTACTGCGGCAGCATGGCACGCCACAGCGGCCAGTCGTGGGGCCAGTGCGGGCCCCACGGGTCGACGCGGTTGGGGATGCCGCGCGACCCGAGATGGTGGGCGATCGCCCACGACTCGCCGATGTCCTCGTTGGCGCCCTCGCCGCTGGCCAGGACGCAGAAGCGCGACGCCAGCAGCTCCAGCGGACGACCGTCGAGCGACGGGAGGAGGTCGAGCGGCGACACGGCGGCGTAGTCGTCGCCGACCGGCCCGGAGAAGAAGCGCCGCAGGTCGAACGTGCCGCTCATGCAGATGGCGGCGCGGAACACGTCGGGGAAGCGCAGCAGGCATGTCAGCGCGTTGTACGCCCCGATCGAGGAGCCAGACGTGATCAGCTCGATCTCATCGTCGTGGCAGTCGGCGCGTACGGCGGGCACGACCTCGTTGCGGAGGTACTCGAAGAACTGCCGCGCCATCCACGCCTGCCGCCCGGCGTCACCCTCGCCGGCAAGGAGCACGCGACCGTCGACGCTGTCGACGGAGTAGATCTTCACCCGCCCGGCGTCGATCAGATCGGCGCAGGCGCCGACGAGGTGGAAGCGCTCGATCTCCTCTGCGTCGCCGCCGGCCGTCGGGAAGACCAGCACCGGCACGCCGAACGATCCCCAGCGGGCCAGCGTCACGTCGCGCTCGACGCGCGGCGAGTACCAACGGGTGGTCAGCGTGTCCACGAGCGCCGGGGCCCTCGACTCAGCCGTCCGCCGGCGGGTTGTCGGTGCGCCACCGCTGGATGCGCTCCCAGAACAGGTCCGTGAACAGGTCGACCTCGTGGTTCGGGAACAGCGTGGCCACCTTCTGGCGCACGGCGTCGTACGCGATCGGTGTGTCGAAGAACGCCCACACCTCACCGTCGAGGTGGCCCAGGTGGGTGGCGCAGAACGACTCGAACTCGTCGGTCTGGAACCGTTCGCGGGCGATCGCCGCGTACCCGGCCAGCTTGTCCGCGTACGGCGCGTCCGTGTCGGCGATGTCGAAGTACGGCTGCCAGTCGAGGTTGACCCGCATCGTGCGCTTCGTCGCCGCGCAGAACAGCGACCAGCGCAGGTTCGCCGTGACGAGCCACGGGAAGTGGTAGTGCAGCGACGTGACCTGCGAGTCGGGGCAGGCGTTGGCGAAGTCGATCGGCCGCCACGTGCCGTCCTGGCGCAACGCCTCGCAGGAGTTGAACTCCCACCCGAAGAACGAGTTGATCGTCATCGTCGTGTCGACGATCGTCTGGCGCTGCTCCTCGGGGACGCCGCCGTCGTCCATCGTGTAGCGGTCGTGCAGCGGCGCCGACGGGTCGTAGCGGACGAGCCGGGTCTGCGGACCGAACCCGATGCAGCGCACGAACAGGTCGTGCGGCTCGACCGCTCGTTGCAAGTGCAACAGGTAGGTGCCGCTGTCGTCGTAGGCCCGGCGCAGCGCGGCCTCGTCGTCGACGCGGCTGACCCCGGCCCAGCCGCCACCGTCGTACGGCTTGGCGAACAGCGGGAAGCCGACGGAGCGGCCGACCTCGTCGAGGTCGAACAGGCGGGCGTACCGGCTGAGCGTGATCTCCAGGTCCGGCTTGGGCTCGTACGCCTTGGGCGGCACGATCCACGTGTCAGGGATCGGCATGCCGAGGCGCATCATGGCGCAGTACGACGTGTGCTTCTCCATCGACTGGATGGCCCACGGGTTGTTGAACACGTACAGCCCGTCCATGAGCACGGCCTTCTTGATCCACTCCCGGCTCGTCGTGTACCAGTGCGTCAGGCGGTCGACGACGACGTCGTAGCGGGAGCCCTGGCGGAGGTCGAACGGCTCGATCGTGACGCGGTCGACCTCGAAGCGGATGGTGTCGCCACCGTGGTCGATGGCCAGATCGAGGCGGCGCAGCACTTCCTCGTAGCAGGTCGGCCAGCAGAGATCTGCACCCAGCGACAGCCCGATGCGGCGAAGGACATCGGCCACAGAGACGGAACCTACTGCCCCGGTTCCAACAGCCACGGCAGGGCGAGGCCGAGGTCGTCGCGCCAGCAGGCCCAGTTGTGGCCGTCGAGCTCCTCGACGAAGCGGACGTCCATGCCGGTGGCCCGCAGCACCGGCACGAGGGCGCGGTTCTCGCAGATCAGCGATTCGTAGACGCCGGCGCTGACGAAGACCCGCTCGGCGACGGCTGCCGGCGCAGCGATGAACGAGCGGACGAAGTCGCGCACCGGGCGCCACAGCAGTTCCGGTCGGCGACGACACCCCACGCCGACCCCGGCGAACGAACCGGACTGCAACAGCAACCGGCCGAAGAAGCCCGGCACGCGCCACGCCGTCGCCAGCGTCGCCACCGCGCCGAAGCTGGCGCCCATCACACAGCGCCCGGATGGCGCGCCGACGAGCGGCAGTTCGCGCTCCAAGTCGGGGACGAGCTCGCCGGCCAGGAACGTGGCGTGACGCTCGTCGTCGGCGTACTCGACCAGCCGCTCCCCCGGGTGCAGGAACACCGCCACCGTCGGGGGGATGTCGCCGCGGTGGATCAGGTTGTCGAGCACGGTCGACGCCTCGGCGTACTGCAGGTAGTCGCCGCCGTCGTGGACGATGAGCAGCGGGTACGGCGCGTCAGGAGCGTCGCTGAACTCGCCCGGCAGGTACACCGACGTCGTCGCGATCCGCCCGTACGCCGCGCTCTCGAGCTCGAAGTCGACGATCCGGCCCGAGGGCGCCGCGGGGTCGGGATGGGTCCAGTCGGGTCGCTCGTAGCCGGTCGCCGTGCACACGGAGTTGGCGCCGAACGGGTGCGTCGCTCCCTGCGGGTTGAGCGGGTCCTCGATGAAGCGCACGCCGAAGCTGTCGACGATCTCCAGCTTGTACTCGATGCGCGAGCCGGCCGGGACGCGCAGCGCCAACAGCCACCAGTCGGACTCACCGAGGGGCTCGAAGTCGAGATCGGCGGGCAGGCCGACGCCGAAGTGGGTCAGCCGGACCTCTTCGGCCGCGCCGGCGAAGGCGAACGCGCAGATGTCACCGTCGACGATCGGGAACGGGTCGCCGTCGACGCACCGGGCGTCGAGCTTCTCGGGCGTGATCCAGTCCGGCGCCCGCGCCCGCACCACCTCCGGGAGGGGAGCTGTCACGCGTGCACCGTGACGGTGCGGCCGACGTCGTCGAGCATCCCTCGCAGCGCGTCGTAGTCGGGGTGGCGCATGCGCACCCAGGCGTTGGCCATGTAACCGGCCTCGACGCCCTGGGTCGGCGTGCCGGGCGGCGGCAAGTGGGCGTCGATGATCCATTCGCCGTGGCGCTGCTGGATCTCGTCCACGCCGGAGTAGCCGCTGATCGTGCCGTCGCGCTCCGGGCGGAGGGCCACGATGCCGGCGGCGAAGCGACGCGACGGCTGGCGGTCGACGTGGCCGTGGACGATGGCGTTGGCCCACTCGCGGTAGATGTCGATGTCGTTGCCGGCCGAGTACAGGTCCCAGCACCGCACGCCCGGCGGGCGGCACCCGATCTCGGAGAAGTACAGGCCCTTGGGCGAGGCGAACCACTCCATGTGCGTGGCTGACGTGCCGATGCCGAGCGCCTGGATGACGGCCCGACCCATCTCCTTGACCTCGTCGTAGCCCGGTTCGTCGATGCGGTTGGTGGCGATGAACTGCGGCGATATCCACCGCGTCCTCATCGCCTCCAGCACGTTCGGGTAGTAGTGGGTGGCGAACTCCATCGCCACGTGACCGTCGATGCTGATCGTGTCGTAGAAGCCCTCGTGGCCTTCCACGAACTCCTCGACCGCCGTCTCGGCACCGTGTTCGACGCCGCTGCGGGCGATGGCGCCGTCGAGCTCGTCGCGAGCGGCCACCCGCTCGGCCCCCGACGCGCCGGCGCCGGCGGCGGGCTTGATGACGAGCGGGAAGCCGACGTCGTCGGCGAACGCCCACACGTCGGCGGCCGACGTGGCCTTGGTCGACGCCGCGCAGCGGATGCCGGCGGCCCGGAGCACCTCCTTCATCGCCGGCTTGTCCCGGCACAACCACGTCGTGCGCATCGACGTGCCGGGGATGCCGCAGGCCTCGCGCACCTCGGCCGCCGTCAACACGTGCGCCTCGACCGACGCCTCCAGGCGGTCGATCCACAGGTGCTGTTGCAGGCCGCGCACAATCTCGGTGACGCGCCACGTGTCGACGATCGAGCTGACCTGCTCGTAGTGCGCCAGCCACCCGGCCACGTCGGCGTCGAGCCAGTCCTTCGGTCGCTCGCCGATGCCGATCACAGTCGCCCCCACGTCGTGCAGCGCGCGGGCGAACTGCTTCTGGTTGTCCGGGAAGCTCGGTTCGAGGAAGCCCACGTTGGCGATGCCGGCAGTTGTAGCCGAATGCAGCCCGGCTCATGCACGACCCACCTGCGGCGATGTGCGGATTCTGAGCCGCGAAACCTGGCAGAAATCGCGGGTTCAGGGAATCAGAACCTGACCTTCGGCGTGACCCGAACGGCTACGTTCCGCGGTCATGACGAACGTCGTGTTCGTTGCGCCGTACGCGATGGCGGCGACGACTCGGTTCGTCGACGCCGTGGCCCACGTCCCGGGCGCTCGCGTCGGGCTCGTCAGCAGCGACCCGATCGAGGCCTTCCCGCCGGCGGTCCGCCTCGCCGTGGCCGGCCACTGGCGCACCGACGACTGCCTCGACGTCGACCAGCTCACCGTCGCCGTCCAGCGGCTCGGCGACCACCTCGGCAGTATCGACCGGCTGCAGGCCATCCTCGAGAACGTGCAGGTCCAGCTGGCCGCGGTGCGCCAGCGCCTCGGCATTCCTGGCATGACGGTCGACGTGGCCGAGCGATTCCGCGACAAGCAGCTCATGAAGCAGGCCTTCGAGGCCGCCGGCGTGCCCTGCGCCCGAAGCCGCCGCGTGTCGTCGGTCGACGACGTGCACGGCTTCGTCGGTGACGTCGGGCTGCCGTTCGTCGCCAAACCGCTGGCCGGCGCCGGCGCCCGCAACACGTTCCGCATCGACCGCGGCGACCAGCTCGACGGTTGGCTGGCGAGCGCACCGCCGACCGGGCCCGACCCGATGCTCCTGGAGGAGTTCGTCGCCGGCGAGGAGCACAGCTTCGACAGCGTGGTCCTCGACGGCCAGCCGTGCTGGCACTCGATCGGCCGCTACCTCCCGAGCCCGCTGGCCGTCCTCGAACACCCGTGGATCCAGTGGTGCGTCGTCCTGCCGCGGGAGATCGACCGACCGGAGTACGCCGGGATCGTCGAGCTCGGCCGGCACGCCGTCACCGCGCTCGGGCTGTGCACCGGCCTGTCGCACATGGAGTGGTTCCGGCGCCCGGACGGTCAGCTCGTCGTGTCGGAGGTCGGCGCCCGCCCGCCCGGCGCCCAGTTCATGACGCTGATGTCGGTCGCCCACGACGTCGACATGTACGCGGCGTGGGCCCGGCTCGTGGTCGACGAGTCGTTCGACCCGCCGGTCCGCCGCCACGCGGTCGGCGCCGCCTACCTGCGGGCGCAGGGTCTCGGCCACTCGATCGTCGCCATCCACGGGCTCGACCGCGTCAGCACCGAGACGACGGCCCGCGTCGTCGACGTCCACCTGCCGCGGCCGGGCGACGCGCCGAGCGGCACGTACGAAGGTGAGGGCCACGTCATCGTGCGGGACCACGACACGGCCGCCGTCGAAGCCGCCCTGCACGAGATCGTCTCGACGATCCGGGTCGAGCTCGGCTGAACGGGAGGAAGGACGCCGCTGATGGACGTCGTGCTCCTCGGCCCCGGCTACCCCGGCGAGATGCCGCTGTTCACCCGCGGGCTGGCCGACGTCGGCGCCCGGGTCATCGGCGTCGGCGCCCAGCACGTCGACGCGCTTCCCGGCACGGCCCGCCGGGCACTCGCCGAGTACATCCAGATCGGCTCGTGGGGCGACGAGGACGCCGTCGTCGCCCGGGTGCTGGAGTCGCTGCGCGGCCGCAACGTCGACCTCGTGGAGACGCTGTGGGAGCCGACGGTCGTCGCCGCCGCCCGCCTGCGTGAGGCCATCGGCGCGCCCGGCATGCGCGTCGAACAGGCCCGCACGTTCCGCGACAAGGGCCTGATGAAGGACGCCCTCGACGCCGCCGGCATCAGGACGCCGCGCGCCCGGCGGTCGACCACCGTCGCCGGCGTGCGCCAGGCAGTGGAGCACATCGGCTATCCGATCATCCTCAAGCCGATCGCCGGCGCCGGCTCGCTGAACACGTACCGCGTCGAGGACGCCAAGGACCTGGAGTACGCGTTGCCCCGCCTCGCCCACGTCGAGGAGGTCAGCGTCGAGGAGTTCGTCGACGGCCGCGAGTTCACGTACGACACGGTCTGCGCGGCCGGCGCGATCGCCTTCTACAACATCGCCGAGTACCGGCCGCGGCCGCTCGTCGGCAAGCAGGTCGAGTGGGTCAGCCAGCAGGTCATCTCGCACCGCGACCCGGACAGCGAGTTGCTGGCCGGCGGGCGGGACATGGGCGAGGCGGTGATCCGGGCCATGGGCTACACGAGCGGCTTCACCCACATGGAGTGGTACCTGACCCCGTCCGGCGAGGTCGTCTTCGGGGAGATCGGGGCCCGGGCGCCGGGGGCCCGGCTGACCGACCTGATGAACTTCTCCTGCGACATCGACATGTTCGTCGGTTGGGCCGAGGCGGTGTGCCATGGACGGTTCAGCCAACCCGTCGAGCGGCGCTACAACGCGGCGATGGTCATCAAGCGGGCCCAGGGCGCGGGCCGCATCACCCACATCGACGGCCTCGGGCACCTGATGGCCACGATGGGCGAGCACATCGTCAACGTCGACCTGTTGCCCGTCGGCGAGCGGCGCCGGGACTGGCAGCAGACGGTGCTGTCCGACGGGATCGTCGTCGTCCGCCACCCCGACCTGGCAACGACCTACGAGTTGGCCGACCGCGTCGGCACCGAGCTGAACCTCTACGCCGGCTGAGAGGCCGAGCCGCTAGGCGCAGGCCCTGAGGGGCGGCGCAGCTGCAGCCCGCCTTCGCGCACCTCGCGAGGAACCGATCCGACCGCTGGCGCCTCGTCGCTCGCATCTGCGAGATGCTGTACCGATGACCGCAACTTTTTCCGACGCCGCTCGGGCCTTCCTCGGGCACGGCACGAGGACGGGCAAGCTCGGTTGGGTCGCCGCCGACGGCCGCCCGCTCGTGGCCCCGATCTGGTTCGTCGTCGAGGCGGACGAGCTGGTGTTCAACACCGGCGCGGCGTCGGCCAAGGGCACGGCCATCGCCCGCGATCCGCGGCTCGTCCTGACCGTCGACCTCGAGGAACCGCCGTACAGGTTCGTCCAGGTGCAGGGGACGGCGACGACGAGCGAGGACCCCGACGAGCTCGTCCGTTCCGCGACGGCCATCGCCGGGCGCTACATGGGGGCCGACCGGGCCGAGGAGTTCGGCCGCCGCAACGGCGTGCGTGGCGAACTGGTCGTGCGCCTGCGCCCGACGAAGGTCATCGAGACCCTGGACGTGACGCAGTGAGCGAGCGCCGCGAGCTTCAGCGACTCGGTGCCTTCTTCGCCGCACCGCGGCGAAGCGCTCACTGGTGCCCCGTGGTCGCGGATCCAGCGAACCCGCGTCATGACGCAGGAGCGCACCAGTGAGCGAACGCCGCGAGCTCGTCGGCCGGCGCCTCGCCGCTCGCACGATGCGAGGAGGTTCGAGGTGACCCCGGACCGCGAGTGGACCGCCGACCGGGTCGAGCGGTGGTTACGGCTGGCCGACGACATCGACCGCCAGCTCCTCCCGACCACCGACGTGCTCTTCGAGCGGGCCGCGCTGGTCGATGGGGAACGGGTGCTCGACGTCGGTTGCGGTACCGGGCCGACCACCCGGCAGGCCGCCGCCCGCGTCTTCCCGAGCGGCACGGTGACCGGAATCGACATCGCCCCGGCGATGATCGACGCCGCCCGCCAGATCCCGCTGGAGGACGGCACGGCACCGATCCACTGGATCGCCACCGACGCCATGACGTGGACATCGACCGGGGACCCGTTCGACGTCGTGCTGTCGCGCTTCGGCCTGATGTTCTTCGAGGACCCGACGACGGCCTTCGCCAACCTGCGCGCGCTGACCCGATCGGACGGCCGCCTGTGCGCCGTGACATGGTCCCACCGGACGCACAACCCGTTGTTCGAGCTCCCGATGCAGGTCGCCCTCGACACGATCGCCGGGCCGCTCGGCCTGCCGGCGCCGGAACCACCGCCGCCCGACGACGGTCCGTTCTCGCTCTCCGACCCGACCTACGTCGAAGCGGTGCTCACCGAGGCCGGCTGGCGGGACGTCGTGTGCCAGCCGGTCCCCCTGCGCCTGGCCGTCGGCGGGGGCCAGTCGCCGGCCGCCGCCGCGGCGTCGTCCATGGACCTCGGCCACACCC
>JACCUL010000479.1 GCA_013811855.1 Acidimicrobiia bacterium | reverse complement strand
CCGGAACACCGTCACCACCGGCCGCCGGCCGCGGCGAATCGGCCGCTCGGCGAGCAGGTACGACGCCGCCGCCACGGCGATCGTCACGACGACGCGCAGCGCGAACAGCGCGACACGGCCCCAGTCGAGGACCCGTTCGTCGAGCAGGCCGAAGATCGGCCAGTGGTAGAGGTACACGCCGTAGCTGACGGCACCGAGGGCGACGAGCGGGCGCCACGACAGAACCCGCCGGACCGGGCCGGCGACCTGCAGCCCGACGATCAGCGCCGCCGAGGCGAGCGCGAACACGGGCAGCCAGCCGGTGTACGCCGGGCCGGAGTCGGCCGGCCACGTCACCCCTGCGCCGACGATCGCCACCACCCCGATCGGCGCCAGCAGGCCGACGCCCCGACTGCCGGACACGGACCAACGGTGCAGGATCACGGCGAGCGTCGCTCCCACGAGGATCTCGGCCAGGCGGGCCGGTGTGGCCCAGTACGCCGCGTCACCACCCCACGCGGCGGCGATCAGCGGGGCCGCGACGCCGGTGGCGGCCGTCAGCCCGCCGATGGCCGCCAGCCGCACCCGCCCCGACCATCGCAGGATCACGAGGAGGAGCAACGGCCAGACCCAGTAGAACTGCTCCTCGATCGCCAGCGACCAGTAGTGGTCGAGGGGTCGGGCCCGGGCGCCACCGCCGGCGACGATCTCGGCATACGTCTCGTCACCCGCCAGCGCCGACCAGTTGTAGACCTGGGTGACGGCGGCCCACAGATCCCGACGCAGGTGCACGGCCGGTTCGAACCACCCGACGCGGGCGGCGGCGATCACACCGCTCAGGCAGACCAGGCTGGCCGGCAGCAGCCGGCGGATGCGCCGTTGGTAGAAGGCGCGGGCTGAGAACCGGCCGGTGGCATCGTGCTCGACGAGCGCCAACGACGTGATCAGGTAGCCCGACAGGGTGAAGAACACCGAGACGCCGACGTAGCCACCCGACATCCAGCCGAACCCGCCGTGGAACACGAGCACCATGGCGACGGCCAGGGCGCGGACACCGTCGAGCGCCGGCTGGTAGCCGAACCCCCCGGACGAGGGGCGACCCGTCACTTGACGCCGCTCGCGCACGGCGGAACGATAGGCGTCGCCCTCCGGGGCGAGGGCGCACTGTGTGTCCGCTGAGTTCAGACCATTTGGGGGTTCATCGCCGTGATCACGAAGCGTCGCCCGCTCGCACTCGTCGGGCTGCTCACGGTCGGGGCCGTCACCGCGGCCGCGCCGGCGGCCGAGGTCGTCGCCGACCACACCGCGACCCCGTCGTCGGTCGCCGTGGTCGGCGATCTGCAGTCCGAGCTCGGCTGCGCCGGCGACTGGGACCCGACGTGCACGGCATCGGGCCTGGCCGACGCCAACGCCGACGGCGTCTGGAAGGCCGCCTTCGACGTGCCCTCGGGGGCGTGGCAGTACAAAACCGCGCTCAACGGCGGGTGGGACGAGAACTACGGCCGGGGCGGCGTGCCGGGCGGCGACAACATCCCCCTCGAGCTCGGCGGGGCCGAGAACGTGACGTTCTTCTACGACCACCGCACCCACTGGGTCACCGACAACCACACGAGCGTGGTCGCCACCGCCGCCGGCAGCATGCAGTCCGAGCTCGGCTGTCCCGGCGACTGGGACCCGACGTGCCTGCGCTCGATGCTCCAGGACCCCGACGAAGACGGCGTGTACACGTTGGAGACGACGGCGCTGCCGACCGGCACGTACGAGTTCAAGGTCGCCATCGACGAGGGGTGGACCGAGAACTACGGCGAGGGCGGCGCGCCCGACGGTCCCAACATCCCGTTCACCGTCACCCAGGCCGGGCAGCGGGTGACGTTCCGCTACGACGCCGTCTCCCACGTGCCGACGGTCCAGGCCGGGCACGGGCCCGACGGCAACGTCGAGTGGGACGGCGTGCGCCACGACTCCCGCGACACGCTGTACCGCACGCCCGGCGGCGCCGTGCCCGCCGGCACCGAGGTGCGCCTGCGGCTGCGCACGTTCCACGACGACGTCACCGCCGTCGCGGCGCGCATCTACAGCTTCGAGCAGGGCGGCCAGACGCTGTACCCGATGGCGCCGGCGGCCACCGACGTCGACTGCTACGAGGCCGCCCTCGACGCCGAGCGCTGCGACTTCTGGGAGATCACGCTCCCCGACGCCGACCCCGACAACCTGTGGTACCGCTTCGTCGTCACCGATGGGGCCGACACCGACTACTACGCCGACGACACGCCGGCACTCGACGGCGGCATCGGCGCGGCCACCGACGAGGTCGTCGACCAGAGCTGGGCCCTGATGGTCCATGTCCCCGGCGCCGAGACGCCCGAGTGGGCCTCCGACGCCGTCATCTACCAGATCTTCCCCGACCGCTTCCGCAACGGCAGCCGGGGCAACGACGCCGAGACCGGCGACGTCCGCTACGACGATCCGGTCCTGGCGCTGCCGTGGGGCACGTTGCCCGAGGGCTACTGCCGCAACTACGCCGACGGCAACACCAACTGCCCGTGGCGTTTCGACGACACGCCGCCCGACTGGTCACCGACCAAGGAGCAGCCCCGCGGCCGCGACTACATGGGCGGCGACCTCAACGGCGTGCGCCGACAGCTCGACACGTTGCAGGACATGGGCATCACGGCCATCTACTTCAACCCGATCTTCGACGCCGGCAGCAACCACAGCTACGACACCCAGCGCTACACGCGCATCGACCCCTACTTCGGCACCGCCCACGACTGGCGCCGCCTCGTGCGGGCGGCCGAGCGGCGGGGCATCCGGATCATCCTCGACGGCGTCTTCAACCACATGTCGAGCGATTCGCCGTTCTTCGACCGCTACCACCACTACGGGGCCGTCGGCGCCTGCGAATCGGTCGACTCGCCGTGGCGCGACTGGTTCGTGTTCCGGGACGAGGGCGGCGGGCCGTGCGCCGGTCCGACCGGGCCGAACACCATGAACTACGAGGGGTGGTTCGGCTTCGACACCATCCCCGTGATGGACAAGGCCAACCCGGAGGTGCAGGAGTACTTCCTCACCGACGGCAACTCGATCACGCGGCGCTGGCTCGAGCGGGGCGCCGCGGGTTGGCGGCTCGATGTGTCTGGCGACCCGTCGTTCCCCGAGGGGTACTGGGAGACGTTCCGCCAGGTCGTCGACGAGACCGACCCCGACGCGCTGACGATCAGCGAGACGTGGCAGAAGGACACGACGCTGTTGCGCATGCTGCGCGGCGACCGGCTCGACACGACGATGAACTACCGGCTGCGAGACGCCGTCATCGGCCTGCTGGCACCTCAGGCGTACGACGCCAAGGGCTTCCCTGACTCGGGCAACCCGATCACGCCGACCGATTTCGCTGAACGCATCGAGGCGATCCGCGAGGACTATCCCGACGCCGCCTACTTCGCGCTGATGAACCTGCTCGACAGCCACGACACGGAACGCCTGCTCTGGACGCTCACGCCCGGCGAGGAGACGCGGGCCGCCCGCGAGGAGGACGAGGTCAACGTCGCCGAGGGCCAGGCCCGCATGCGCCTCGCGTCGCTGATCCAGTTCACGATGGCCGGAGCCCCGACCGTGTACTACGGCGACGAGGTCGCCATGACCGGTGACGACGATCCGGACGACCGGCGCACGTACCCGTGGGCCGGTCAGGGCGGCGAGCCCGACCTGGCGATGCGCGACCACTACGACCGGCTGGCCATGGTGCGCCGCCAGCTTCCGGCGCTGACCGGCGGCGACCTGCACGTGCTGCTGGCCGACGACGCGGCCGGGACGGTCGCGTACGGGCGATCGGTCGGCAACGGGGCGGCGATCGTGGCGATCAACACGTCCGCCGTCGCGGTCGACGTCTCGGTGCCGGTCGCCGGGTGGCTGGCCGACGGCACGTTCCTGCGGTCGCGCCTCGGCGTCAACGGCGCCGACGCGCGGCTGCTGTCGGTCACCGGCGGCACGGTCCGGCTGTCGCTGCCGGCGTACGGCGCGCTGCTGCTGGCGACGAACCGCATCGACCTCACGCCGCCCGCCGCGCCGACCGGCGTCGTCGTCACGGACGAGTCGCCGAACCGGCTCACCGTCGATTGGGATCCCGTGCCGGGCGCGGCGAGCTACCGGAGCTACTACTCGCCGTTGTCCGGTGGCGGCTGGGTGCTGGCTGAGGAGAACGTCGGTACAGAGGTGAACATCGAGGGTCTCGACAACGCCCGCACGTATTACGTCATCGTTCGCGCCGTGGATGCCGCCGGCAACGAGAGCGTCCCATCGGAGGAGGTCAGTGGTGTGCCGCACCTGTTCATCGACTGGGCCGCCATCGACCGACCGCCGGCGATGACGCACGTCATCAGCACGACCGATCGCACCGACGACGTGTATGGCCGGGTGTTCATCCGCGGCTACACGCAGGGCACGGGTGCCACGGAGAGCCTGCAGGCGCAACTCGGGTACGGCTCTGACGGCAGTGACCCCGCCGCCGACGATTGGCGGTGGGTCGATGCTCGCTTCGACGGCGACGTGGGGACGAACAACTTCGAAGACCAGTTCGTCGCCAGCCTGCAGCCGGAGGCGATCGGCGAGTACGACTACGCCTATCGCTTCTCGACGACCGCCGGCCGGGACTGGCTGTATGCCGATCTCAACGGGAACACCGCGTACTCCCCGGAGGAAGCAGGCCAGCTGACCGTCACGTCGAGCGGCGACACGACCGCGCCCGCCGTGCCATCCGGGCTGGAGGTCGTCACCGCGTCACCCGGTGGGGTCGAGTTGTCGTGGGACGCCGTCGGCGACGCCGATGTCGACCGCTACGAGGTCGGGCGCAGCGACGCCAGCGGCGGACCGTACACGGTGATCGGCACGGCCGCACCGTCGGCCGATCCGGGGTTCACGGACCTCGCGGTGGCCGACGGGGCGACGTACTTCTACGTCGTGCGCGCTGTCGACACGTCGTTCAACCGGTCGGACTGGTCCGACGAGGTGACCGCGACGGCCGAGCTGCGTACGGTGACACTGACGTACACCGTGACCGTTCCCGCCTCGACCGACGGCACCGGCCGGCTGGTCAACATCGCCGGGTTCCTCGACCGCCTCGACGGCGACCACCCGCAGTGGGACCCGGGCGGCACCCCGCTGACCCGCGTCGACGCCACCACGTGGACGATCACGTTCACCGGTCTGGAGGGCACGCCGATCGAGTACAAGTACGCGCTGGCGTCGTGGGACTACGTCGAGAAGGACGCCGCCTGCGGCGAGGTCGCGAACCGTCCGCTCACCCTGGTCTACGACGCCGACGGCGTGCAGGAGGTCAACGACACCGTGGAGAACTGGCGCAACGTCGCCCCGTGCGGCAACTGATCTGGGTGCGGAGCGTCTCACGGGCCGTTCCGGTCAGCGATAACGACCGATTCCGTCGGTATCGCTGACCAGAAGCAGCGCCCGGGGCAGGTGTGACACCCACGTGGTTCAGTGCCTCCATGGCCATGACCAATCGTCTGCTGATGACGATCGCGAACGGTCAGCTGGGGATCGTCACCCGCGTCGCCGCGAACGCGGCCGGGGTGAGCGATCGTCAGCTTCGGAGCCGGGTCGAGAGCGGCTTCCTCCTCCAGATCGGACCGAACGCCTTTCGCCTCGCCGGCGGGGCCCGCGATCCGATGTGCATGCTGCGCGGTGCCGTCGCCGACATCGGGCCGCCGTGCTGGGCATCAGGTGCCTCGGCGGCGGCAGTGTTCGGCTTCGACGGGTTCGTGCTGCGGCCGCCGTTCCACGTCACCGTGCCACGGGGTCGGTACCTGCGCCGGCGCGACGTCGTCGTGCACGTGCTCGACGCCTTGGCACCGATCGATCGGGAGGAGCACGATGGGTTGCCGATCACCAGTCCGGTGCGCACGCTGATCGACCTCTCGGCAACCGAGCCCGCCGACCGTCTCACCGCGGCGCTGGACTCTGCCCTACGGGACCGGCTGGCGACGGAGTCGGCGATCCGTCAACGCGCCACCGCGCTGCGGGTCAAGGGCCGCCGGGGCATCCCGGCGTTGCTCGCCGTGCTCGACGGCAAGGACCCGACCCGCGGTGGTCACAGCTGGTTGGAGCGCGAGTTCCTCCGGCTCGTCGCCCGCGCCGACCTGCCCCGCCCCACCACCCAGCAGGTGCTCTCGCGCGTCGACGGGCGGATCGTGCGGGTCGACTGCCGGTTCCCCGGCACGGACGTCGTCGTCGAGCTGCTCGGCCATCGGTTCCATCGCTCCGCGGCGCAGATGCGGCGTGACGCCGAGCGCCTCAACGCCCTCCTGCTCGACGGGTACGCAGGGTTCCAGTTCACCTACGGCATGGTCGTCGACCAGCCGACGACGACGATCAACACCGTCCGGCGGGCTCTGCACCGCTTCCGGTCAGCGATAGCGACGGATTCGGTCGGTATCGCTGACCAGAACACGAGATGAGACGCTCACGTGTCGAGGATCCGCAGCCAGCCGGTGGCCAGGGCGGGCTCGGCGCGGTCGGTGTCGGGCTCGGCGATGGCCTGGGCGATGGTCACGAGCACCACATCGCCGACCGTCGACGCCAGTGCCGCGAACCGTTCCGCCCACTGCTGGCGCCCGGCCTCGTCGCCCGACCGAGTCGCGGCCACGACCCCGGCCAGGCGGGCGATGGCGATGTCGAAGTAGCTGGCGCCGCGCTCCTTCTCCACGATCTCGGCGTCGGTGACGGCGTCGATCGGGTCGCCGGCCATGGCCATCACCAGTGCCCGGGCCGAGCGGGCGAACGGGAAATCGTCGACGTCGATGGCGACGATCGCCTCCATCGCCTCCTCGGCCCGCTGCAACTGGCACAGCGCGAGCGCCCGCACCACGGTCGCTTCGGCGTCCGACGAGCCGGCGGCGCGGTGCCGTTCGAGCACCTGGTCGATCAGGTTGAGCGCCTGCTCGGCGTCGCCGAGGTGCATGGCGACGCCGGCCGCGCCCTGCCAGCCGAGCACGAGCTCACCGAACGTGCGGCCGAGCGCGATGGCCTCCTCGGCGCCGCGACGGACCTCGGCCACCTTGCCCAGCGCGGCCCTGGCGCGGTTCAGCGAGGCCAGCGCCTGGGTCATGCCGAAGCGATCGCCGATCTCCCGGAACCCGGCCAGGGCGCGCTCGCCGAACTGCTCGGCCTCGGCCACCCGACCGGTCCACAGCCGCAAGTTCGACAGCAACGACACCATCATCAGACGCGCCCACGTGTCGCCCCAGCGTCGGGCCTCGGCCTCGAGCACCGTGGCCAGCTCCTCGGCCTCGTCGAACCTTCGCTGGAAGTAGAGCACGAAGGCCTTCAGCCCCTGGGCCCAGTGCACGCCGACGCGGTCGCCGAGCGCCTCGAACCGCTGCGCGGCGTCCTCCATCTGCAGCTCGGCGTCCGTGAAGTCGCCGGTCATGAACGCCACCCACGCCAGGTCGTGGTGGGCCCACGCGTGGCCGCGCTCGTCGTCCAGCTCCTTGAACATGACGAGCGCCTGGTCGATGTACTCCTTGGCCACGCTGAGTGTCCCGCCGAACACCTCGGAGAACCCGCGGGCCCGCAGGGCCTGGGCCAGACGAGGCCGATCGCCGAGCTCGCGGAACAGCTCGACGGCCCGGTCGAGCTCGACGCGACCGACGTCGAGGTTGCCCTCCATCCGCCCGACCGTGCCCAACCGGATCCGGGCCTCGCCCTCGTGCACGAGGTCGGCATCGGTCATGGCACCCTCGAGCACCCGGTCGGCGTCGGCCCGGGCCGAGGCCGTGTCGCGCTGGTCGAGCTCGGAACTGGAGCGCACGAGCAGCAGCTCGCGCTCGGTGGTGGCGCTCGTCGGATGGAGATCGAGACCCCGACCGACGAGCCGGTTGGCGTCGTCGAAACGCCCCGTCTCCAGCGCCCCCCGGGCCGCTGCGAGGAGGGCGTCAACGGCCCGCTCGGTGATGTCCGACGGCACGCCCTCGACCCGTCCCAGCTCGGCCACGAGCTCGGCCGCGGCGGCCGCGTGATGCGCCAGTTCCTCGACCTGGTGGGGCCGCTTGGTCCCGAGGAACTTGGCCGTGCCGGCGTGGCGCTGGGCCCGGACCCGTTTCGTCAGCGTCTGGTAGGCGACCTCGCGCACGACGTCGCTACGGAACCGCCACCACCTTCCCTCGACCTCCAGCAGGCCGAGCGACACGAGCTCGTCCAGGTCGGCCGGCTGGAAGTCCTGACCCATGCCGGTGGCGAACGCGTCGAGGGCGTCGACGTAGTCGCTGGCGCCGAGCACGGCGGCGTTGTCGACGATCGCCCGCAGCGGCGTCGGCAGCTGGTCGAGCCGGGCCGCGATCAGCGCCCGCAGCGTGCCCGGCAGTTCCGCCGCGTCTGCACACTGCGCGGCCATCGCCGCCAGCTCGACGAGGAAGAGCGGGTTGCCGCCGCCGCGGTCGACCAGTCCGGCACAGGCCTCGTCGCTCAACGTCGCGTCGGGCTCGTCGCGCTCGGCGATGGCCTGCACGAGTGCGACGGCGTCGCTGCGGCCCAGCGGCCCGAGCGGCACCCGCAGCAGGAGCGGCCGATCGAGCAGGGGCGGCGGCCAGACGAGGTCGTCGTCCGGTCGTTGCGCGGTGACGAGCAGAAACGGCAGGTCGGCCAACGACCGCACCACGACGGCCAGGAGGTCGCGCAGCATCGGCTCGGCCCACTGCAGGTTGTCGACCCACAGCACCGTCATGCGGGTCTGGGCGTGGCGCCGCATCATGTCGGCGATGGCGCCGGCCACGACGTCGCGGGCGCCGGCGGCGTCGAGCCGGTCGAGGTCCGACGGGTGGCCGAGGAGGTAGGCGATCGCCGAGAGGAAACGCTCCATCTCCGGCGCCCCCGGTGACAGCCCCCACAGCTCGTCGGCCCGGGCTTCGACGGCGAGGCGGGCCTGCTCGGAAGGGCCCTCGGGGTCGATGTCGAAGAGGTTCGTCAGCGCGGTGACGACCGGCGTCCAGACGCTCGGTTCGCCGTACGGCGCGCACGCCGTGCTCAGCACGATCGCCTCGCCGGTCACCCGCTCGACGACCTCGTCGGCGAGTCGGGTCTTGCCGGAGCCGGCCTCGCCGACGATCGAGACGACCCCGCTGTGTCCGGCCCGGACGAGGTCGACGGCGGCGTCGAGGATGGCCCGCTCGCTGTGGCGACCGATGAACGGCACGTCCCAGCGGACCGGCCGGGTGCCGGCGGCGGTGGCGCCGGTGACGAGCCACGAC
>JACCUL010000179.1 GCA_013811855.1 Acidimicrobiia bacterium | reverse complement strand
AGCCGGGCCTGGACCATCCGCTGGACCTGCTCCTTGCCGGCGCCGCCCCACCCGGCCACGGCGTCCTTGACCTGGTTCGGCGTGTACTGGGCGACCTCGCACCCGGCGGCCGCGGCTTCGGCGAGCGCCAGCCCGCTGGCCTGGCCGACGCTCATCGCCGTGCGCACGTTGACCTGGAAGAACACGTGCTCGACGGCCACGGCGTCGGGTCGGAACTCGGTCAGCAGCTTCACCAGCTCCACCCGCAGGGCCGCCAGCCGCTGCGGCAGCGGATCAGCAGCCGGCGTCCGGATCACCCCCATCGCCACCGGCGTCGGCGCGCCGGCCCCCTTCGCGTCGAGCACGGCGTAGCCGCACCGGGTCAGGCCGGGGTCGATCCCGAGCACCCGTGTAGCTCCATCCCCTGCGAACACAGGTTCGTGACGGTAGCCCGCGTGCCGGCGCAAATGGTGGACCGCCTCACGCCTCCCGTTCTGGAGACATCTCTGTCAGAAAGACCCTGCGCAGACCTCGTCAGAACCCGGATGTCGGGGGGGAGAAGCGGGCGAGGACGTTGACGAGCTCGTCGACGGGGCGGTACGTGAGGCCGGCGATGGCGCGGTGGGCGTAGCGGATGGTGCCCTCGGCGTCGACGATGAATACGCTGCGGCGAGGGAAGCCCAAGGGGCCGAGCGTGCCGTAGGTGCCGGCGACGGCCTTGTCGGGATCGGCGAGGAGCGGGAACGTCAGGCCGTGCTTGGCGGCGAACCGCTCGTGGCTGGCCACGTCCTGGGCCGAGATGCCGAGCACCTGGGCGCCGAGCTCGGTGAAGCGCTCCAGCCCGTCGTTGTACGAGTTGAGCTGCTTGGTACACACCGGCGTGTCGTCGCCGGGATAGAAGACCAGCACCACCGGCCGCCCGGCGTAGTCGGCCAGCGAATACTCCCGGTCACCGGTGCCGCGCAGCGTGAACGCCGGCGCCGGATCACCGACAGAGATACTCATTCGTCGTCGCCGCCGACGGCGGCCTCGAGCACGTCGTCGGCGATGTCGAAGTTGGCGAACACGTCCTGCACGTCGTCGTTGTCCTCGATGGCGTCGACGATCCGCAGCACCTTGCGGGCCTCCTCGACGCTCGACACCGGTACCAGGTTGTCCGACACCAGCGGCGTGTCCACGGACTCGACCGTGAACCCGGCGCCGTCCAGCGCGTCGCGCACGTCGTAGGCGATCGACGGGTCGGTCGTGACGCGCCACGTGCCACCGTCGTCGACGAGGTCGTCGGCCCCGGCCTCCAGCGCCGCTTCCAACAGCGCGTCCTCGGGCGTGGCGCCGTCGACGAGCACGATGCCGCGGCGCACGAACTGCCAGCTGACGGCGCCGGGCTCGGCCAGCGATCCGCCGAAGTTCTTGAACACGCCGCGGATCTCCGCACCCGTGCGGTTGCGGTTGTCGGTCAGCACGTCGATCAGCATGGCCACGCCGCCCGGCGCATACCCCTCGTACATGATCGACTCGTACGTCCCGGTGTCGCCCTCGCCGGTCCCCCGTTTGATGGCCCGGTCGATGGCGTCGTTGGTCATCTGCCCCGTTTTGGCCTTCTGCACGGCCGTGCGCAGGGTCGGGTTGGCGTCGATGTCACCGCCGCCGGCGCGGGCGGCCACCTCGAGCTGGCGGGCCAGCTTGTTGAACAGCTTGCCGCGGGCCTTGTCGACGGCGCCCTTCTTGTGCTTGATGGTCGCCCACTTCGAGTGACCGGACATCTCAGACCTCCTCGGTCTCGGGAGCGGCGGATCCGACGAGCTCGACGAAGCGCTCGTGGAGCCGGGGATCGGGGGTGAGCTCGGGGTGGAAGGCAGCGGCGAGCAGCGCGCCCTGGGCGACGAGCACCGGGTCGTCACCGTGGAACGCCAGCACGTCGACGTCGGGGCCGACGGCCTCGACGCGGGGGGCCCGGATGAACACGCCGTGGAACGGCCCGTCGAACCCGGTCACGTCGAGCTCGGTCTCGAAGCTGTCGAGCTGGCGGCCCCAGCCGTTGCGGCGCACCGTCACGTCGAGCACGCCGAAGCTGCGCTGGTCGGCCCGCCCGTCGAGCACCTTGTCGGCCAGCAGGATCATCCCGGCGCACGTGCCGAACGTTGGCATTCCGGCCGCCAAGCGCTCGGCCAGCGGATCGAACAACCCGCTGGAGCCGAGCAGGTTGGACATCGTCGTGCTCTCACCGCCCGGCATCACCAGCGCCTCGACGGCGGCCAGGTCGGCCGGGGTGCGGACCTCGCGCGACGAGATGCCGAGCTCAGCGAGGCGGCGACGGTGCGCGGCGAACGCGCCCTGCAGCGCGAGCACGCCGTACATGCGCCGCACCTGGGGGCTCCCCCACGGTCACCAGCCCCGGTCGGCGTAGTGGTGCTCGAGCTCGTCCATGCCGATGCCCGTCATCGGCGTGCCCAGCCCCCTGCTGACCTTGGCCAGGATCGCCGCGTCCTGGAAGTGCGTCGTGGCCTCGACGATGGCCTTCGCCCGCGGCGCCGGCTCGTCGCTCTTGAAGATCCCGGACCCGACGAACACGGCCTCGGCACCGAGCTGCATGGCCAGCGCGGCGTCGGCCGGGGTGGCGATCCCGCCGGCGCAGAACAGCGGCACGGGCAGCCACCCCGCCTTGGCCACCTCCTGCACGAGCGGCAGCGGCGCCTGCAAACGCTTGGCCCAGTCGAACAGCTCGGCCGCGTCGGCCTGGGTCAGCTTGCGCATGTCGCCGGTGATCGAGCGCAGGTGGCGCACGGCCTCGACGATGTTGCCGGTCCCGGCCTCGCCCTTGGAGCGGATCAACGCGGCGCCCTCCCCGACCCGGCGCAGCGCCTCGCCGAGGCTGGTGGCGCCACACACGAACGGCACGTCGAAGGCGTACTTGTCGATGTGGTGGGCCTCGTCGGCCGGCGTCAGCACCTCGCTCTCGTCGACGAAGTCGACGCCGAGCGACTGCAGGATCTGGGCCTCGACGAAGTGGCCGATGCGGACCTTGGCCATGACCGGGATCGACACCGCGGCCTTGATCCCCTCGATCATCTCAGGGTCGCTCATCCGCGCCACGCCACCGTCGCGCCGGATGTCGGCCGGCACCCGCTCGAGCGCCATCACCGCGCACGCCCCGGCGTCCTCGGCGATGCGGGCGTGCTCGGGCGTGACGACGTCCATGATGACACCGCCCCTGAGCATCTCGGCCAAGCCGCGCTTGACGGGGAACGTGCCCGTGACGTGGGGATCGGGGCGCTGCGTCATGGTCGTCAGGCTATCGACGGCGCGCCGTGGCCCGGATGCCGAGTTGCGAACGGCGCTCCGCTCAGCCGGTCTCGACGGTGTTGGCGTTGGCGTCGGCCAGCTCGACCCAGGTGCGACCGGGGGCGATCAGCATGCGCCGACCCTTGGGGTCGCGCAGGTCGATCGGTGACCGGTTCTCGTCGCGCTTCCAGATGCCGACCTGCATGGTCCCGTCGCTGAACACGAAGGCGTAGCCCTCGCCGACCGTGATGGCCTCCGGACTGCGGGCGTCGACCGAGCTGGGCCGGTACCCGGTGAGCAGGATGACGACGTTGTCGGCGGTGACCTGCCCGTCGGTCTGCATGTGCGGGCTGCCGCTCTGGAAGCGCCGGTAGGTCCCCGTCTCGGGCGCCCACTCCCAGCGCACCGGGTTGCTGCCGACGAGCACGTCGACCCACGACGTGTTCTCGCCGCCGACCTCGTTCTCGGGCCGGACGTAGCGGAACAGCTGGTCCGGTCGCCCGGCCTCCGGTGAGGCCTGGGAGTACAACGAGTCCGTCGAGTTGTAGAGGTCGTGCGGCGCCGCCCGCTCGGTGCGGTAGTAGCCGCCGCCCCCGCGCACGGCGTTGATGGAGATGAAGTCGGAGTTGTCGATGGCCGCGGTCACGCCCGGGTTGCCGCCGCTCCACGCGAACAGCGGCTGGTTGAGCCCGCTGAGCAGATCGACGTCCTGGGTCCGACCCGACCGGATCGGCCCGACCGGGTTGGAGTTGCCGGAGTGGAACACGGCGGCGAAGCGGGTGATGCTCCCCTCGACGATCTCCTCGAACACGACGTCGGCCTGGTTGAGCCCGGTCTGCGGGCGGGCCAGCGGGTGGTTGTCGATCTTGACGACGAGCGCCGGGCGGTCCGGCGGCACCTGTCCGAACGTCAACACCTGGCCGGTCAGCGGCATGCGCGGGATGAGCG
>JACCUL010000172.1 GCA_013811855.1 Acidimicrobiia bacterium | reverse complement strand
GGTCCCCGGCACCGCGGCGACGGCGGCGAGCGCGGCGACCACGCCCGGCGATCCCATCGTGACGACCGCGGCAGGCGTCGGTGCCGACGGCAACGCGAGCGACGGGGCGGCCGACGCCTTCACCCATGGCTGGTTCAGCGATCACGCCGCCTTCCCCCAGGTCGCCCTGTGGGGGACCATCGTCAGCGCGATCGCGCTCGGCGCGTATCTCCTCAGCCGCCGGCTCCGGCGCAACTGGGTCGGGGCGCTCGCCGGCATCGTCCCGTTCGCGGTCGCGCTGTACTTCCTCTTCCAGAACGTCAACCGGCTGCTGCCGGCCGCGCTCTAGCAGGATCAACGCGCTGCGATCAGCCGTCGAGTGCACGCTCCGTGCACATTCGTGCACATCTGCGCGCAGCCCAGCGTCGATCGCCGCGACGATGCGGTCCTCGTCGTTCGGCCACAGGTGTGCCTACGTATTCAGCGTCTCGGCGGCGTTCTTGTGGCCGAGGAACGCTGCGACGGCACGAGGTGAGCAGCCGGACGCGATCAGCAGCGACGCCGCTTGGTGGCGTAGGTCGTGCGTGGGGGACCTCGAGGCCGAGCCGCTGGGCGGCGGCCGAAAACGTGGCCAGCCACGTCTGCCGGGCGATCATCTTGCCGTCCGGCGTGGTGAAGATCAGCCGGCTCGGACCCTCGCCGTACTCGCCCAGGTGGGCAGCGAGCACTTCGCCGACTACGCCTGGCAGCGGGAGCGACCGGTTCGAAGCCGACGTCTTGGGCGGCCCGAAATGGCAGCCACCGGTCGCCGGTGTGACGACTTGCCGGTCGATGGTCACGCGGCGACGTAGGAAGTCGACTCGGTCGACCGTGAGCCCGCAGGCTTCGCCCTGGCGAAGGCCGAGCCCGGCGGAGACGAGCAGGGAGCGCTCGGTATCGGGCGGGGACCTCGTGGGCAAGTGCGGTCACGTGCTCGACCGTAAGCACGGTCAGCACGGAAGCGGCCCGGTCGGCTCGTGGGACCCGCACGCCTCGGCAAGGCGACTCGTGTATCAGCTTGTCGCGCTGCGCCGCGGCCATCAGCTGGGCGAGCACTCGGAAGTACGCGGCGACCGTCGACGCCGCGAGCCCCGGCCCGAGGCGGCATGTTCAACCTGTCCGGGAAACCGGGGCCACTCCAGTTCGGGGCAGCGGTCCTGCCGTTCGAGGTTCCGGTGCTGGACTGGTTACCGGCCGCGGCGAGCCGTCCGCAGGCGGATCATCCCTCAGGCGAGGTGGCCGGGCGCTGAGGTGCGGGCGTACCGGGACCGGGCCGTAGGCGTTGCGACCGTGAGCGGCTCTGTCACGGCCAGGGTCGATGCCATTTCGTCATCGTGACGGTGGTTCCGCGGCCAACCTCCGACGTGATCTCGAACTCGTCCATGAGTCGCCGGGACCCGGGGAGGCCGAGTCCGCGGCCGTTGTAGGTCGTGTAGCCCACGGTCATCGCAAGATCGATGTCTGCGATCCCCGGGCCGGCGTCTCGCGCCACGATCATGACACCCGAAACGTCACCATCGGTCACGCGGGTCATGGTGATTTCACCTGCTCGAGCGAATCGGACGATGTTGCGGGCGATCTCAGAGATCGCCGTCGCGATGACTGTCGCCTCGGTCGCAGAGAACCCTGCGTCGATCGCCACCTCGCGCCCGCGCTGTCTTGCCACAACGACGTCCGCGTCGACTCGTACGGGGAGTCTCGCGTCATCATGGCCGTCCTTGGCGCTCCGGTCGAGCAGCGGTTCGCACAGGGCTGCGCAGAACTCGCAATCCAAGAGGTGATAGCCGACGTCCAGTCCTGCTTGTCGTCGGCGAGCTCCGGCCGACAACGCCAGCAGGACGGGCCGGCAATCAGGTGACGGAGGCTCTCCGTGCATCTCCAGCAGGTACTCGACGCGCAGCTTCGCTCGTGTCCGGTGGAGCTGCGCAGCAACTGCAGTTGGTGTCGAACCGAGGTCGTCGGCTAATGACTTGGTGTCTTGACCCGACACCTCGTGGGCGACGAGCACCTCGCGCTCGCTACGACGTAGCCGCTGCAGCGCGGCCCGCATCACTTCGGCTTCCTCTCGCTTGATGAGGCTGTCTTCGGGATCGACGGCACCTCGTGGATCAAACAAGCGGTGCTCGTGACGCTTCCCTATGCCCTTGCCGCGCCATCGTGAGGCCACGAGGTTGCGGGCGGTGACGATGGCGTACGGTCCAGCGGCGGCATCGTCAAGGCGGCGACTCGCGGCCAACACCCGGGCGAGCGTCTCTTGCACGATTTCGTCCACGACGTCGCCGTTCTCCACCCGGCTCGCCACCACCTGCCGGATGATTGCGGTCGCGTCGACGACAGCGGCGCCGAACGAGTCATTGACCGCACCCGTCATGTGTGCACCACCATCACACCGCTGATGACTTTCCCCTTCACCCCTGAAGAAATCCTTGAGCCGTGCGTCATGTGGATGGACCCAAGGCGTTTCTACAGGTGAGCCTCGAAGGTCCACCGACAACGACGTCACCCTAGGCCAACGGGCGCTCACCTCCACTCAC
>JACCUL010000145.1 GCA_013811855.1 Acidimicrobiia bacterium | reverse complement strand
CCACCATCGTTGCGAGCACGCTCACTGGTGCACTCCTGCCTCGTGACACGGGTTCGCTGGATCCGCGACCGCCGGGCACCAGCGAGCGCGTCGCCGCAAAGCCGGCGCCGAAGCAACACCGCAACGCTGATTCGCTCGCTCGAAGACTCGCTCGCTCATCGCTCGGCGGCGGCGAGCAGCGACCGCTGCCACGCCACGGTGTCGGCCACGGCGTTGAACGTGAACACGTGGAGCCCGGCCAGCCCGAGCGGCTCGACCTGGTCAACGAGCGAGGTGACGAGCTCGGTCGGGTCGTACCCGCCCGGCGCCAGCAACGCCGTGACGGTCGACCGGTTCTTGCGCAGGTAGCGCAGCGAGGCGCCGATGCCGAGCCGCACGCCCATGGTCATCAGCCGGGCCCGGTCGACCACGCCGGGCACGCCGAGCACGACGGGCATCGTGATGCCCTCGGCCCTCGTGTCGCGCAGCCAGCTGGTGACGCGGCGGGCGTCGAAGCACATCTGCGTCGTCATCGTGGCCTGCACACCGGCCTCGGCGATCAGTTCCTGCTTGGACCGCAGCGCGGCGCGCAACGCGCCGACGTCGATCATCGGGTGGCCGTCCGGGTACGCCGGGACGCCGACCTGCCGGAGGCCGGTGTCGTGGTCGAGCAGGTCGCGCAGGAACGCCGCACCGTCGGCGTACGGCCCGGCCGGCACGGTGCCGTCGCCGCCGACCACGAACACCTCGCGCACCCCGTGGTCGCGCACCCACGCCGCCAGCCGGGCCACGTGGTCACGGCCCGTCACCATGCGCGCCGACAGGTGCGGCACGGCGTCGTGACCGAGGTCCAACAAGCGGGCCGTCAGTTCCTCCGTCACCTCCAACCCCTTGGCCGGCGAACACGTGACCGACACCTGCGAACCGGGCGGCAGCGCGTCGATGGCCGCGTCCACGTTCTTCAGCGGCACCAGCTCGTGACGCATCGCCGCCAGCACGGCGCGCCGCGCCCGGTCGCCGTCGGACGACGGCGACGGCCGGTCGGCGGTGACCGCCGGGCGACGGCGACGGGACAACAGCTTCATCGTATCCTCTCGGTGGTCAGGCGAACGTGTCAGGGAGCTCGGCCTTGCGCCGGGCGACGAACTCGCGCAGCTCCTCGTCGATGGCGTCGTCGATCGGCGGCGCCTCGTAGGAGGCGAGCTGCTCCTTCCAGATGCGGTTGGCCCGCTGGGCGGCGTCGAGCGAGCCGTCCTCCTGCCACTGCTCGTAGCTGGCGTTGTCGGCCGTCGCCGAACGGTAGAAGGCGGTCTCGAAGTTGGCCAGCGTGTGGGCCGTCCCGAGGAAGTGCTGGCCCGGCTCGTTGGTGAGCATGGCGTCGAGCGCCAGGCCGTTCTCGCTGAGGTCCAGCCCCTTGACGAACGTGGCCATCATCCCGAGCTGGTCGGCGTCGAGGACGAACTTCTCGTAGCCGAAGGCCAGGCCGCCCTCCAACCAGCCGGCGGCGTGGAGGACGAAGTTGGTTCCGGCCAGGATCGTCGGCTGCAGCGTGGCGGCGCTCTCGTACGCCGCCTGCGCGTCGGGCAGCTTGGAGGCCGTCAGGGACCCACCTGATCGGAACGGCACGCCCAACCGTCGGGCCAGCGCCGCCATCGCGTACAGCAGCAGCGCCGGCTCCGGCGTGCCGAACGTCGGCGCCCCGGTCTGCATCGACATCGAGCTGCCGAACGAGCCGAAGACGACCGGTGCGCCGGGGCGGACGAGCTGCGTGAAGGCCATGCCCACGAGCGCCTCGGCGAGCGTCTGGGTCGCCGCGCCGGCCGTGGTCGACGGCGACATCGCCCCGGCGAGGATGAACGGCGTGATGATCGTGGCCTGGTTGGCCGCGGCGTAGACCTCGGCCGAGCCGAGCATCGAGCCATCCCAGATCAGCGGCGACGACGCGTTGATCAGGCTCGTCATCACGGTGCGGTCTGCGAGGTCGCCGCCGAAGGCGATGCGGGCCATCTCGACGCTGTCGGCGGCGCGCTCGGCCGCCGTCACGGAACCCATGAACCCCTTGTCGCTGTAGCGCAGGTGGGCGTACACCATGTCGAGATGGCGCTTGCTGACGGGGACGTCGACCGGCTCACAGACCGTGCCGCCCGAGTGGTGGATGTACGGCGAGAGGTACGCCAGGCGGACGATGTTCTCGAAGTCGGCGAGGGTGGCGTAACGCCGGCCGTTGTCGAGGTCGTGGACGAACGGCGAGCCGTAGTTGGGGGCGAAGATGGTGTGCGGGCCGCCGAACGTGACCGTGTTGGCCGGGTTGCGGGCATGCTGGACGTACGTCGAGGGCGCCTGGGCGATGAGCTGGCGGCACAGGCCACGGGGAAACCGCACGCGGGAGCCTTCGGCTTCGGCGCCGGCGGCGACGAAGCGTTCGATGGCCGTCGGGTAGTCGCGGATCTCGACACCGGCCTGCTCGAGGATCGTGTCGGCGTTGTCCTCCAGGAGCGCCAGGCCGTCCTCCGAGATCAGCTCGACCGGCTGCAGCGTCCGGGTGAGGAACGGTTCGCGCGCCGGAGCGTGGGCGGCCCTCGCTTCCCGTCGCCCGGCCCGACCACCGCCCCGGCGACCGGTGGGCGCCTGGTCACTCGGCTGCCTGAGCTCGCTTGCCTCGCTCATGTTCGCTCCTTCGGGTCGACGGTCGTTGCGGCGTCGCGCCGGCGTCGCCGCCCGGTCGGCGCCGCCGTGCTCGCCGTGGCGACCGGCAGATCGACGACGGCGGCCAGGTGCGGCGTCGGTGCCGTGGCGTGCGGGAACGCCATGGCGGCCACGAACAGCTCCTGGAAGCGCGGCTCCGTGGCCGTCTCGATCTTGACGACCTCGCGGGCCACCTCCTCCAGCTCGGCCCGCAGCCGACGTGACAGCAGGGCGCGGACCGCACCGGCCCCCGCGGCGTTGCCGACCGAGCGGACCCCCTCGACCGGGCAGTCGGGGACGAGACCGAGCACGAGCGCCCGCACCGGGTCGATGTGGGCGCCGAACGCGCCGGCCAGGCGGATGTCGGTCACCGCGGGCGATCCGGCGTGCTCGACGAGCAGGTCGATCCCGGCCCGCAACGCGGCCTTGGCCAGTTGGATGGCCCGCACGTCGTTCTGCGTCACGGTGATCGCGCTCGCGCCGTCGCCGTGGAGCACGTAGGCGAAGGTGCGGCCATCGGCGACGAGGCGCGGCGAACGAGCCGTCAGCTCGCCGCGGACCACGCCGTTGCGGTCGATGATCCCGGCTAGGAACATCTCGGCGATCACGTCGATGATCCCCGAGCCGCAGATGCCGGTGACGCCCGTCGCCGCCGTCGCCTCGGCGAAGCCCGGCTCGTCCGACCACGTGTCCGACCCGATCACCCTGATCCGGGGCTCCAGCGTGTCGCGGTCGATGCGCACCCGCTCGACGGCTCCGGCCGTGGCCCGCTGGCCGTGGGAGATCTGGGCGCCCTCGAACGCCGGCCCCGTCGGGCTGGAGGCGGCGTACTGGCGATGGCGGTCGCCGAGCACGATCTCGGCGTTCGTGCCGACGTCGACGAGCAGTTGCTGCCGCTCGCCCCGATGCGGCCCCTCGGCCAGGATCGCCGCCGTCGTGTCGGCGCCGACGTGACCGGCGATGCACGGCCCGACGTAGGAGCGGGCGTTGGGCAGGTCGAGGTCCAGGTCGGTGGCGGCGCCGATGACGGCCTCGTCGGTGGCGAGCACGAACGGCGCCATGCCGAGCGGCGTCGGATCGATGCCGAGCAGGACGTGGTGCATGATCGGGTTGCCGACGAGCACGACTTCGAGGACACGATCACGGGTGATGTCGGCGGCGGCCACGAGCTCGCCGACGAGCTCGTCGACGGCCGTGCGGATGGCCGTCGTCAGCTGGCGGTCGCCGCCGGGGTTCATCATCACGTACGAGACCCGGCTCATCAGGTCCTCGCCGAAGCGGATCTGCGGGTTCATCCGCCCCGCCGTGGCGAGGATCTCGCCGGTGCCGAGGTCGCAGAGGTGGCCGGCCACCGTCGTCGAGCCGACGTCGACGGCCACGCCGACGGCCGATCCGACGTAGCCCCGCCAGGTGGCGACGATCGTGCCGGCGGAGCCGTCCGTCGGTTGATCGACGGCGACCGTGACCGCGCCTTCGTCGGCGGCCAGCAGGCGATGGACCGACACCAGGAGGCGCGTGGCGATCGCCGGTCGCTCGATGCCGTGCTGGTCGGCGACGGCGGCGCGCAGCGCACCGGACGCGCTGGCGGCGTCGCCGAGCTGTGCCGCCGGGACCTCGACGTAGAAGAGGCGGAACGACGGGTCGAGCTCGACGGCCCCCAGCGCCAGCTCCTTGCGCACCACCTGGCGGTGCACCTGGCTGGCCGCCGGGACGTCGACGACGACGTCGCCGCCGATCCGGGCCGCGCACCCGAGCCGGTTGCCGGTCGCCAGCGGCCGGGCGCCGTGGTAGTCGACCTCGATCGCCGCCGGCGCTCCGAGCGCGTCGGGAGCGGCGTCGATGGCCCACTTGGCGAAGCGGCCGACGCTCGGCGTGACCTGACAGCGACCGCAGATCCCCCGGCCGCCGCACACGGTGTCGAGATCGACACCGAGCTGGCGGGCCGCCTCCAGCACCGTTGCGCCATCGGCCACCTTGCCCTCGTGGCCCGACGGCGTGAAGACGATGCGGTGCAAGGAGGTCATCAGCGTCTCCGGCGACGGCCCTCCCGGGCGCCACCCTCGCCGGCACCGGCGTTGGGGTCGCGGTTGGCCCGGATCCACGCCGCGCAGTCGCGGTCGTTGCCGGCCAGCACGTCGGCGGCCATGACCGCCGTCTTCACCTCGGCGTGCAGCGGGCTCATGATCGCCGAGGTCATCCCGGCGCCGATGGCCATCGACAGGAACGTCCCCGTGACGGCGTGGCGGTTGGGCAGTCCGAAGCTGACGTTCGACGCGCCGCACGTCGTGTTGACCTTCAGCTCGTCGCGCAGCCGCCGGATGAGCGCGAAGGCGTCCTGGCCCGCCGTGCCGAGCGCACCGATCGGCATGACGAGCGGATCGACGACCACGTCGTGGGACGGGATGCCGTGGTCGGCGGCCCGCTCGACGATCCTCTTGGCCACCTCGAAGCGCACGTCGATGTCCATGCTGATGCCGGTCTCGTCGTTGGAGATGGCGACGACGGCGGCGCCGTAGCGGGCGACGAGCGGGAGCACCCGCTCCATGACCTCGTCCTCGCCCGTCGTCGAGTTGACGAGCGGTCTCCCCTGGTACACGCCGAGGCCGGCCTCGAGGGCTTCGATGATCGACGAGTCGATCGACAGCGGCACGTCGGTGATGGCCTGGACGAGCTGCACCGCCTTGGCCAGCAGCGCCGGCTCGTCGGCCAGCGGGATGCCGGCGTTGATGTCGAGCATGTGCGCGCCGGCCTCGACCTGGGCGCGGGCGTCGGCCTCGACCCGGCTGAAGTCGCCGGCCTTCATCTCCTCCGCCAGCAGCTTGCGCCCGGTCGGGTTGATCCGCTCGCCGATCATCACGAATGGCCGGTCGAACCCGATCACCACCTCCCTGGTGGCCGAGCTCACGACGGTCCTACTCATGGGTTGGTCTCCTCTTCGAGCTCCTCCAGGGCGGCGAGGTCCTCGGCGCTGGCCGAGACCTCGACGTCGCGGTCCCAGCCGCCGGCGAACGCCAGCATGCCGAGGCGGCTGGTGCTGTAGGCCGCTTCGAGTCGGGCCGCCTCGGCTTCGGCGGCGGCTTGGAGGTCCCCGGTGAGCGGCGCGCTGGTGCGTCGCCACTGGGCGACATCCTCCTGGGCCGTGGTGATGTGGGCCTTGCGCTTGGCGCGGTCGATGGCCCGTTGGAACCGGTCCGACAGCAGGACCTGGTGGCGATCGCGACCGACCTGGCTGTTGACCTGGGCCGGGATGTCCCGCCACAGGATGACGACCACCTCGTTGCCGGCGCGCGGCATCAGGCGGCGCTCCGGCGCAGGGTCACGGGGACGGCCGGCAGGAGGCCGTCGCGCCCGACGTGGCGATGCTCGAAGCGCAGGCCGAGACGCGCCGCGGCGGCGCGGGCGGCCAGGACGACCGCCGGGTGGGTCGACTGCGACAGCAGCACGAGCCGGGTGTAGTTGCCGAAGTACATGGCCGCCAGCTCGGGATGTCGATCGAGGCCCAGCCCTTGCCACACGAGCGCGTCGAAGTGGCGGGCCAGGAAGTCGGTGAGGAAGAACGTGCCCGGCTCGGCGGCCATCAGCTCGGTGTACATGGCCGAGCCGGCGAAGACCTCGTAGCAGTGGTCGCCGGCCAGTCGCTCGACGCCGGGGTGGTGGTCGGCGAGCAGGGCGTCGAGCCGACCGCCGGTCCCGCAGTCGGCGTAGGCGACGAAGACCGGGCGGTCCCCGGCCTCGGCCAGGGCCGCGGCGACGGCGGGAGTGATCCGCTCGGGCCGGTTGTGCAGGTTGGCCGGCAGGTAGCGGACGTCGACCGCACCGGTGGCGCCGGCGCCGCCGAGTACGGCGCGCAGCTCACCGGCGAGCGCGGCGCAGGCGATCACGACGGGTTTCATCAGCCCACCGACGGTCCGGGCGGCTCGGCCCGCGCGTGCCGCCGGGCCTGGACGAGCGTCGTGGCGGTCTCGGCGGCGACAGCGGCATCGCGGCAGTAGGCGTCGGCGCCGACGGCGTTGCCGAACTCCTCGTTCAGCGGCGCGCCGCCGACGAGCACGATGTACTTGTCGCGCAGGCCCTTCTCGGTCATCGTGTCGATGACGACCTTCATGTACGGCATCGTCGTGGTCAGCAGGGCCGACATGCCGAGGATGTCGGGCTGGTGCTCCTCGAGGGCGGCCAGGTACTTGTCGACGTCGGAGTTGATGCCGATGTCGACGACCTCGAAACCGGCGCCTTCCAACATCATCGCCACGAGGTTCTTGCCGATGTCGTGGATGTCCCCCTTGACGGTGCCGATGACGACCTTGCCAACGGACTCGGCGCCCGTCTCGGCGAGGAGCGGGCGGAGGATCTCCATGCCGGCCTTCATGGCGTTGGCCGAGAGCAGCACCTCGGGGACGAACAGGATGCCGTCGCGGAAGTCGATGCCGACGATGCGCATGCCCTCGACGAGCGCCTCGGCCAGCACCTTGTCCGGGCCCCAGTCGCGGTCGAGGAGGATCGTCGTGCCCTCGATGATCTCGTCGGCCAGGCCGTCGTAGAGGTCGTCGTGCATCTGCTTCACGAGGTCGCCGTCGGAGAGGGCCGCCAGATCGATCTCGTCCTGCTCGGTCATCCGTGAACTCCCCACGCCGCTGTCGAGGTGTTGCTGCCCACGATGCGGAACTCGCCCGCATCGTGGAACACTAGGGTAGCAGGCTCGTTCCCGGCTGTCGACGCCGCGCCGAACGGGCCTTGGCGATCA
>JACCUL010000132.1 GCA_013811855.1 Acidimicrobiia bacterium | reverse complement strand
CCTCTATGTCCACGACACCGTCCTACCCGCGCCGCCGATCGTCGCCGGCTCGACGCCGAGCTCGCCGTCGAACGCCACCGCGCCGAGCGTCACCGGCCCGACCGAGGCCCTGGCCACGGTGACCCTGTTCGCCACGCCCGACTGCTCGGGGACGATGGTGGGCGCCGGGACCGCCGGTCTCGACGGCACGTTCTCCGCGCCCGTCACGATCACCGGCACCACGACGTTCCGCGGCATCGCGACCGATCGTGCCGGCAACGTCTCCGCATGCTCGACCACGAGCTTCACGTACGTCTACGACAACGTGATGCCGGCCGCGCCGGTGATCTCGACGACGCTGCCGATCTCGCCGTCGGTCAACGACAACACGCCGATCATCGTCGGCGATGCCGAGAGCAACTCGGTGGTCCGGATCTTCACCTCGGCCGACTGCACCGGCACCGAGGCGGCGAGCAGCATCGCGAGCGGCGGCGCGTTCGGCATCGGGATCACGGTCGCGTCGAACTCGACGACGCCGATCTCGGCCAGCTCGACCGACCCGGCCGGCAACGTCTCGGCATGCTCGAGCTCGATCACCTACGTGCACGATAGCCTCGTGCCGGCGGCGCCGGTGATCACCACGGCCACGCCGGGCTCGCCGTCGAACACCAACACCCCGACCATCGCGGGCACCACCGAGGCGGCCGCGACGATCCGGCTGTACACCGACGCCACCTGCACGACGCCGATCGGCAGCAGCGTCACCGCGACCAGCGGCGGCGGGTTCGCCGTCGGCATCACGGTGACCGACAACACGACCACCACGCTGTACGCGCGCGCGACCGACCCGGCGACCAACGTGTCGCCGTGCTCCGCGCCGTTCAGCTACATCGAGGACTCGACGGCGCCGACCACGCCCTCGCTCGACAACCTGGCCGCCTCGGCGACCAGCACGACGCCGACCCTGACCGGCAGCGCCGAGGCGAGCAGCAGCGTCGCGATCTACGCGAGCGCGACGTGCAGCGGCGCAGTGTTCGCTTCGGGCACGGCGACCGGGGCGGGCGGCTTCGGCATCATGGTGACCGTCACGTCGAACACCACGACGAGCTTCACCGCGAGGACGACCGATGCCGCGGGCAATGTCTCCGCGTGTTCGGCGGCCATCGCCTACACCCACGACAACGTGGCGCCGGCCGCTCCGACCGCGCTCGCGACCACGCCGCTGTCACCCGCGGGCTCGAATACGCCGAGCGTGACCGGCAGCGCCGAGGCCGGCTCGACGGTGCGGCTGTTCACCGGTCCGACGTGCGGGACCGGGGTCGCCGGGACGACGACCGCGACGGTGGGCGGCACGTTCGCGGTGAGCTTGACGGTGCCGAACGGCTCGACCACGACGTTCTACGCGACGACGACCGATCCCGCGGGCAACGTCTCGCCCTGCTCCAGCAGCTTCGTCACGTACACCGAGGACTCGACGGCTCCGCTGGCGCCGACGAACCTCGCGACCACGCCGACCTCGCCGTCGTCGTCGAACACGCCCTCGGTGACCGGCAACGCGGAGACCGGCGCGACGGTGCGGCTCTACACGTCGGCGACCTGCGCGACCGCGGTCGCCTTCTCCGGGACCGCGAGCGCCGGGGCGTTCTCGATCCCGATCTCGGTCGGCGCCGATACGACGACGACGTTCTACGCGACCGCGACGGACTCCGCCGCCAACACGTCGACGTGCTCGACGGCGAGCGTGACGTACGTCGAGGACTCGATCGCGCCCACCGTGCCGGACCTCGCCGCGACGACCCCGGCGTCACCCGCGAACACCAATGGCCCCGCGCTGACCGGCAGCGCCGAGAGCGGGGCGCTCGTGAAGCTGTACACGAGCGCGACGTGCAGCACCGCCGTGGTGGCGAGCGGCATCGCCGACGCGCTCGGCGGCTTCTCGATCGTGGTCACGGTCGGCGATAACTCGACCACGACCTTCTACGCGACCGCGACGGATGACGCGGGCAATGCTTCGAGCTGTTCGAGCGGGCGGAATTACGTCGAGGACTCGCTCGCACCGGCGACGCCGTCGGGCCTGAGCACCCTGCCGGTGTCGCCGATCAACAACTCGAACCCGAGCATCACCGGCAGCGCCGAGACCGGCAGCACGGTCAGCGTGTACACCTCGAGCACCTGCGCGGGCGCCGCGGCCGGCACCGGCGTCGCGCTCGGTGGTGCGTTCTCGATCGCGGTCACCGTCGGTGCGAACACGACCACCACGTTCTACGCCCGGGCCACCGATGGCGCCGGCAACCAGTCGTCGTGCTCGAGTGGCGTGAGCTACATCGAGGACTCGTCGTCGCCGGTCATCCCGGTGCTGCTCGGCACGACCCCGGGCTCGCCCGCCTCGAACGCCAGCCCGCTGGTCAACGGCACCGCCGAGGCCAACGCGACCGTCCGGATCTATGCGGGCACCTGCGCGACGCTGCTCGCGACCGGCACCGCCTCGGCCGCCGGCACCTTCGCGATCCTCACGCCGGCCACCGCGAACGCGACCACGACCCTGACCGCGACCGCGATCG
>JACCUL010000131.1 GCA_013811855.1 Acidimicrobiia bacterium | reverse complement strand
GTCGCCAGCGGCGACGTCGGCCGCTCGGCGCCACGCCGCCCGCGACGGCGCTCCTGCTTGGGGCGGGCCGGTTCGGGACGGACCCGGGCGCGCACCCGCGCCTCACCACGGATCCGCCCGAACAGGCCGGGACGCGGTTCCTCGACGATCTCGAAGTCGGCCTCGTCGGCGGTGACACCGAGCTCGTCGAGGGCCAGATCCTTGGCCTCTTCGATCGTCCGAGCGGTCGTCTCGACCCATTCCATGTACTACTCCGTTCGTGTCGGGGGCGGGGGCCGACGGACCGTCGGCGACGCCACTGGCGCGGTCGAGGCCCGGCGGGCTACGGCCGTCGTTTGCTGCTGTTCTTGGCGCGCGAACCACCTGGTCGCCCCGACTGCGGTCGTGAGGACGGTCGACCGGCCGCACCGCGCCCCGTCGGCGTCGGTCGATTCTTGGGCTCGGTGGTGCGCTTCGTCGAGGTCCGACTCGAGCGCGCCGGCGCGGAGGACGTCGCGGTCGTGGCCGTGGGTTTGGCCGTGGCCTTGGGCTTCGGCGC
This sequence comes from Acidimicrobiia bacterium, assembly GCA_013811855.1. Taxonomy (GTDB): domain Bacteria; phylum Actinomycetota; class Acidimicrobiia; order Acidimicrobiales; family Ilumatobacteraceae; genus JALZMG01. The sequence goes on along the minus strand of JACCUL010000131.1, from coordinate 5,971 downwards.
AGTCGCACCGGCACCCTTGGCCGAGCTGAGCTCACGGCGGGCCTGGGCGAACATGCCGCCACCGCCGTCGGGATCCTGTTTGGCCAGCTCCCTTGCCGTCTCCCCGGCGCGTTGGGCCTGGCGTCCGAGCGACTCGTCGTGGCCGTAGAAGCGCTTCGTGATGTAGGCCTGCTGGACGATGCGGAAGATTGCTTGGGCCATGTAGTAGATGACCAGGCCGAGGAGGAAGAAGACCTGGAAGATGGCGAAGACCACCGGCAGGTACTGCATCAACTTCTGCTGGCTGGCCGACATCGTCGGGCTGACCGCGGCGCGAGCGGCGACCATCCGCTGCTGCAGGAAGTAGATCCCACCGAGCGCCACCACGAGGAGCGCGTACGGCAGGCCGGTGGCGAACCCATCCCCGAGCGCCGTGGCCGCCGAACGAGCCAGGTCGAGGCCAATCGAGTTCATCTCCCGCTGGCCGACGAGGGAGTCGAAGAGCTCGGTCTGGTGTGAGATGTAGCGGGGGAGAAACCCGAACTCCGACGAATCGCGCCCTGCGGCGATGAGCACGGCGCGGGCCGCCGGACGGGCCGCACCGACGGGTCGGTACGTCAGCCCGTGCAGGATGCGGAACATGATGATGAAGACCGGCATCTGCGCCACCAGCGGCAGGCACGAGGACATCGGGTTGACCTTGTGCTCCTGGTACAGCTTCATCATCTCTTCGTTGAGCTTGACCCGGTCGTTGCGGTGCTGCTGCTGCAGCTTGCGCATCTCCGGGGCCAGACGCTGCATCTCGAGCATCCCCTTGGTGCTCTTCAGCGTCAGCGGCGTGATGATCAACATGACGACCAACGCGATCAGCGCGATCGAGATCGTGTAATCACCGGTGAAGTCGTAGAACTTGGCCAGGAGCCAGGCGGGAGCCTCGAACATGAGTGGTCAGTGATCCTTCGTGGGGGAGCAAGGCGCGTAGGGCACAGGATCCCAGCCGGACGGGCCGAGGGGACGGCACCGGGCCAGCCGGCGCAGCGTCAGCCACAGACCCCGGCGCCGGCCGTGGCGTTCCAGCGCCTCCCGGGCGTAGGCCGAGCACGACGGCGTGAACCGGCAGGGCGACGGCTGGCCTTCCTGCGCCCGCTGGTACCAGTCGATGGCCCTGATCAGGCGTGACGGCGGCGGGGCGACATCGAGTCGAGTGGTCCCGGGAGCACCATCGCTCGTGCCAGCGACGCCGCGACGACGAGGCCGCGCCCACGCGCGGCCGGCGTGGTGGGGAAGCGCAATGAACGTCACGAGGACGTTCCGAGGGCGGTCGACGACGCGACGAGGGTGACCAGGCGACGCAGGTTGTCGCGCAGTTGGACGAACGTCAGTTCGACAGCCGTCGGTTTCGCGCCCACGAGCAGCGCACCCGAGGCCAGCGCGGTCTGCTCGGCGAGCAGCGCGCGGAGCCGTCGACGGAGCCGGTTGCGGGTCACGGCCGATCCGACGGCGCGAGGGATGGCGAACGCCACCCGGAGGGGGACGAGGTGCTCGTCGGGCGCGTACGTGCACCACAGCGCCCCGGCGTGGGAACGGCGACCGCCACGGGCCAGCCGATCGAAGGCGCGGCGCCCGTGGATCCGGCCGATCAAGCCGACAGGCGCGTGCGGCCCTTGAGCCGGCGCGCCTTGATGATCGATCGCCCGGCACGGGTGCGCATCCAGGCGCGGAAGCCGTGCTTGCGGGCCCGGCGGCGGGTGTTCGGTTGGTACGTGCGCTTCACGGCGGCTCCGAGTCGGTGCGGTTGTGATGGTGGGAGGGACGTGGACGCCGCCCGGCCTGGATCGGACCAGGTCACGCGGGGAAGGCCCGGTCCGGGTCTCACCGACCGGCCAAGGCTACGACCCGCGCCATCACCCCGCAACGCCGCCCCGCACGGCGTCCAGGCGAGCCCACGAACGCGCTCGAGGCCGGCCCGGGCTGGCCGATGGCCGTGATAGCGTCCCGCGTTCGGTCACGGGGCGACGTCGGCCGGTGATGTTGTGATTTCCACAAACGTGTGGACAACGTGTGGACGCTCGGACCGAGGGCAGCAGGAGCGAAACTTGCAAGTGAGCGACCAGGACCAAGTGTGGGCGGCGGTCGCAACGCAACTGCGAGATCAGCTCACCGAAGCGGTCTGGTTCTCGACCTTTTCGGATGTCATTCCCCTCGACGTCGACGGTGGGGCGTTGCAGATCAGCGTGCCCAGCAACCACGTCAAGGATCGCATCCTGACGCGCTACCTGCCGCTCGTCGCCGAAGCACTCGAGTCGATCGTCGCACCGGGCTGCCGGCTCGACGTCGTCGTGGCCGCCTCCCCGCACGACTACGACGACGAATACATCGCCCGAGCCGGCACGCTGGCCGTCGACGTGCACGGCCTGGTCCCTGGCCCGCTCGTCGTGGCTCCGGACGGCACGGCGATGCTCGACGGTCCTGGGCTCAACCCGCGCTACACGTTCGAGACGTTCGTCAAGGGCGCCTCGAACCAGTTCGCCCTGGCGGCGGCACTGCGTGTGGCGGAGACGCCGGCGCGGTCGTACAACCCATTGTTCATCTACGGCATCGCCGGGCTCGGCAAGACTCATCTGCTGCACGCCATCGGTCACTACGTGCACCAGAACTACCAGCACCACGAGGTGCGGTACGTCTCGACGGAGACGTTCCTCAACGAGTTCGTCGACGCCATCCGCACGAACACAGGAGCGGCCTTCAAGCGCCGCTATCGCGACATCGACGTGCTGTTGATCGACGACATCCAGTTCCTTGCCAACCGTGAGGGTCTGCAGGAGGAGTTCTTCCACACCTTCAACTCCCTGCACGGTGCCAACAAGCAGGTCGTGATCTCGTCCGACCGTGTGCCCGATGCCATCCCGACCCTGGAGGAGCGCCTCCGCGGGCGGTTCAAATGGGGGCTGATCACCGACATCCAGCCCCCCGACCTGGAGACCCGCCTGGCCATCCTGCGCAACAAGGCCGAGCGTGACCACGTCAAGGTCCCGGCCGAAACCTTGGAGTTCATCGCCACCAAGATCTCCACCAACATCCGCGAGCTCGAAGGGGCGCTGATCCGCGTCACGGCCTTCTCCAGCCTCAACCACGTTCCGATCACGACCGAGCTGGCGACGCGTCTGCTCGCCGATCTCCTACGCGAGGCCACGCCGCGAGCGCGCACCGACGCCGAACTGCTCGACGAGATCGCCGGGATCCTCGGCTTCGAGGTCACCGCGCTGCAGGGCAAGTCCCGGCAGCGACCGCTCGTGACCGCCCGTCAGATCGCCATGTACGTGTTCCGTGAGCTGACCGAGCTGAGCTACCCCGGCATTGCCCGCATCTTCGGTGGGCGCGATCACACGACCGTCATCCACGCCGTCGACAAGATCCAACGCCTGATGTCGGAACGCAAGCAGATCTACGACCAGGTCACCGATCTGTTGCAGCGGCTCAAGTCATGAGTTGTTCAGAGGTGACAGCACGGGTCCGACACGCCGGCGCCTCCAAGCGCGTGAGCGGCCAATGCCTACCGGACATCCTGGAGACATCGTGTGGACACCGGGGTGTGGTTCGGTGGACAACTCGCCGTCGTCCACCGAATGACATCGCTGTGATCCGCGCGCTGGGGATCATGGTGGACAACCCGGCGCGGCTCGATACGCGCCCTACGCTGGGATGACGGTGCGTCGTCCCCAATCCACAGCACCTATTACTACGACCATCTTGTTCCATCACCTCGATGTGGGAAAGGCCGCACTGTGAAGTTCCGTTGCGAACGTGACGTCCTGGCAGAAGCACTGACGACGGCGGGGCGGGCGGCGAGCAGTCGCAGTAGCAGCCTGCCGGCTCTGTCCGGCGTCCGCATGGAGGTGCGCGGTGACGAGCTGTCGATCACCGGCACCGACCTCGAGTTGTCGATCCGCCTGGCCATCGCCGTAGGTGGCGAGCGTGACGGTGCGGTCGTCGTGCCGGCCCGGTTGGTTGCCGACATCGTGCGGTCGTTGCCGTCGGGGGCGGTCGAGATGGAGCTGGAAGGCGAGGAGCTCGGGATCAGCGCCGGGCGGTCGCACTTCGCCATCCGGCCACTCGGTCTCGACGACTACCCGGTGCAGACCGAGTCGGTGGCCGAGGCCGTCACGCTGTCATCGTCGGTCGTCGCCGACGCGTTGCGTCAGGTCGTGCGGGCGGCCAGCACAGACGACGCCCGAGCCGTGCTGACGGGCGTTCTCGTCGCCGCCGAGGACGACGGGATGCGAATGGTCGCCACCGACTCCTATCGGCTGGCCGTGCGCGATCTCCCCGAGAACGACATGCTGGCCGGCGGGCAGAGGGTGCTGATCCCCAGTCGAGCGCTGAACGAGCTCCAACGCCTCCTCGGCCACGCCGATGATCTGCAGGTGCGCCTCGGGGCCCGCGACGCGGTGTTCGAAGCCGGCGGGACCCGTCTCACGACCCGCCTGATCGAGGGGGAGTACCCCAACTACCGGAACCTGCTCCCATCGTCGTATCCCAACGTGTTGACGGTCGGCAAGGACGCCCTGCTCGAGGCGCTGCGACGGGTCAAGATCCTGGCCCAGGACGCGACGCCGGTCCGGTTGGGGTTGGGCGGCGACACGTTGCGCCTGACGGCCATCACCCAGGACGTCGGCAACGCGTCGGAGGAGATCGACGCCACCTACGACGGCACCGAGATGACGGTGGCGTTCAACCCTGACTACCTTGCCGCCGGCGTCGACGCGGTGGATGCCGACGAGGTCACCCTGTCGACGATGGATCCGATGAAGCCCGCCGTCATCAGGGCCGTCGGGCGCGACGACTACCTGTACCTGCTGATGCCGGTGCGGGTGCCGTAGCCGACGCTGCTGGTCCGCGGTGATCGTCGAGCGCCTCGAGCTGGCGGACTTCCGCAACTACCACCACGCCGACTTCCCGCTCACGTCGGGCACGACCGTGGTCGTCGGCGACAACGGGCAAGGCAAGACGAACTTCGCCGAGGCCCTGGCGTACATGGCGACGTTGTCGAGCTTCCGTGGGGCGCCGCCCGGCGCGCTCGTGCGCGCCGGCTCCACCTCGGCGATCGTGCGGGCCCACGTGCGCGACGACGACGGCAGGACGTCGCTCGTCGAGGCCGAGCTGGCGTTGGCCGGTCGCAACCGCGTGCAGGTCAACCGCCAGCGGCTCGGTCGGTCCCGCGACCTGCTCGGCGTGGTGCGGGTGACGGTGTTCTCGCCCGACGACCTGATCATCGTCAAGGGTGGTCCCGACGAGCGCCGCCGGTTCCTCGACGACACGCTGGTCGCGCTGGCCATGAAGTACGACGCCGCCCGGTTGGAGCTCGATCGCATCGTCCGCCAACGCAACGTGTTGTTGCGCCAGGCCGGCGGGCGGCTCGACGCGGACGCGGCGCGGACCCTCGATGTCTGGGACGCCAAGTTGGCCGAGGTCGGGGAGCGGTTCGGGCAGGCGCGGGCGATGCTCGTGGAGCGCATCACGCCGCACGTCGTCGAGGCCTACGTTCACCTCGCTGGCGGGCCGACGACGCTGTCGTTGCGCTACGAGCCGGCCTGGCGGATCAGCGGTTTGGCGGCGGCCCTGCTCGACGCCCGTGGTGCCGACGTGCGGCGGGGCCTGTCGACGGTGGGACCGCACCGCGACGAGCTGGAGCTCGTCATCGCCGGTCTACCGGCTCGCACCCATGCCTCGCAGGGCGAACAGCGGACGATGGCGCTGGCCCTGCGACTCGGGGCGCACCGTCTGGTGGCCGAACGGACCGGCTCGACACCGGTGCTCGTGCTGGACGACGTGCTGTCCGAGCTCGATGCCGGTCGGGCCGCGGCATTGCTGGGCCACCTGCCGACTGGGCAGATCGTGATCACGACCGCCGGCACCGTGCCGCCGACGGCGGTGCCCGAGCGCGTGCTACGGATCCACGACGGCCGTCCGATCGAGGAGGTGCTGACGTGAG
>JACCUL010000087.1 GCA_013811855.1 Acidimicrobiia bacterium | reverse complement strand
GATCAGCTCCGCACGGTCGCCCTGGCGCCACTCAGCGCGCAACCCGGCGGCGGCCAGCCGGCCGTCGAACGTGTCGAGCAGCGTCCGGCCGACGCGCCGGCTCGTCGCGAACTCGAAGCCGAGCCGCTCGAGCACGGCGATCGCCTCGTCGGGGTCGCCGTCCTCGCCGGGGGCGAACGTCGCGCGAGCGGTGTCCATCGGAGGCTCGACAGTACCGACCGACGGCTCGCATACTTCCGGGGCCATGCCCGCGGAGATCGAGCGCAAGTTTCTCGTGGACGAGGTGCCGTCGGCCGACGACCTCGGTCGTGCGACCTCGATGCGCCAGGGGTACCTGGCGACGGAGGGCGACACGGTCGTGCGCATCCGCATCACCGACGACGCCGCGACGCTGACGGTCAAGGGCGGACAGGGCATGGTCCGCACCGAGGTCGAGGTCGACGTGCCGGCCGCCGCGTCCGAGGCGTTGTGGCTGCTCACGGACGGTCGACGGATCAACAAGGCGCGCCACCGGGTCGAGCTCGGCGACGGGCTGACCGCCGAGATCGATGTCTACGGCGGCCCGCTCGACGGCTTGGTGACCGTCGAGGTCGAGTTCCCGTCCGAGGCACGGGCCCGGTCGTTCGAACCGCCGGCGTGGTTCGGCCGCGACGTGACCGACGAGCCGGGGTGGTCGAACGACGCGCTGGCCCGCCACGGACGGCCCTAGCGAGATTTCGCGCTCCGGCCAGCGTGGCGTCGCCGTCGCGTCGCCGGCCGTTCACCATCGGTCCACGATTCCGTCAACCACCGGGCATACCGTGACGGGCGTGATCGAGGCGGCCGGCGGCGTGATCTGGAGGATGAGCGACAAGGGCCACGTCGAGGTGCTCGCCGTGCATCGCCCGGACCGGGACGACTGGTCGCTGCCGAAGGGGAAGCTGGACCCCGGTGAGACCGCCGTGGGCGCCGCCGTGCGCGAGGTCGAAGAGGAGACGGGATTCCGCTGCAGGGTCGGGCCCGAGCTCGCCGAGGCCCGGTACCGGCACCGCAAGGGGCGGGCGAAGCGGGTGCGCTACTGGGCCATGCAGGTCGAGGACGGGTCGTTCCGCCGCAACGACGAGGTCGACGAGGTCCGCTGGATCCGCCTCGACCGAGCCCCCGATCTCCTCACGTACCCCCACGACCTTCTCGTCCTCGCAAGCCTCACCACGGTCCTCGCCGAGGTCACGACCTGAGACCAGGAAGGTCCGGGATTCTCAGGAGCGGAACGCGCCGAAAATCGCGGGTTCTGGGAATCAGAACGATCAGCGGCGGCCGCGGTACGTGCTGCGGGCGCCGGCGCGGTCCTTGTTCAGGCGCTTCGAGAGGTGGAGGCCCTCCAACACGAAGCTGACCGCCGCGGCCACGGCCGCCGGCGACTCGTCACCGGCGACGAGCTGGGCCACGGGCGGGCGCAGCGCCGGCACCGACTCGACGAGGCCGGCCAACTCGGCCGAGGACACGTCCTCACCGGTGTGGGCGACGGCCCCGTCCTCGAATGCGGCGATGACCGCCCGGGTCTCATCCGGTGCCACCCGCTCCTTGAACACTGTCAGCACGGCGGCCTTGACGAGGTTCTCGAACACGACGCCGTCGCGGCCCTCGTCGAGCGTCTCGATCTCGATCTTCCCGCCCGAGCTGGCGGCGAGCGCATCGAGGTCCTCGATCCGTGGCACGGCGATCCGGTCGCCTGCCCGCAGGGCGCGGCGCAGCGCGTTGGCCGCCACCGCCTCGCTGTTCGTGACGCTGAGCCGGACGCTGACCCCGCTGCGCTGGTTGATGTGCGAGCTGGCCCGGGCCAGCTGGCTGATCGTGGCGATGACCTCGGACAGGTGCTCGGGCATGCGCACCTCGATCCCGCCGACCGACGCCGGACGGACCTCCTGGCGCACGATGGCCATCTCCGTCTCGACGTCGAGCGGGTAGTGGGTGCGGATCTGGCTGCCGAAGCGGTCCTTCAGCGGCGTGATGATGCGGCCGCGGTTCGTGTAGTCCTCGGGGTTGGCCGAGGCGACGAGCATGATGTCGAGCGGCAGGCGGATCTTGTAGCCGCGCACCTGCACGTCACGCTCCTCCAGCACGTTGAGCAGGCCGACCTGGATGCGCTCGGCCAGGTCGGGCAGCTCGTTGATGGCGAAGATGCCCCGGTTGGTGCGCGGCACGAGGCCGTAATGCAACGTCAGCTCGTCGGAGAGGTAGCGGCCCTCGGCGACGCGGATCGGGTCGACCTCGCCGATGAGGTCGGCGATGGACGTGTCCGGCGTGGCCAGCTTCTCGCCGTAGCGGTCGTCGCGATGGACCCAGGTGATCGGCGCGTCGTCACCGTGGGCGGCGACGAGGTCGCGGCCGTGGCGGGACACCGGCGCGTACGGGTCGTCGTTGATCTCGCTGCCGGCGAGGATCGGCATCCACTCATCGAGCAGTCCGGTGAGCGAGCGGATCATCCGCGTCTTGGCCTGGCCCCGCTCCCCCAGGAAGATCACGTCGTGGCCGGCCAGCAGGGCGTTCTCGAGTTGCGGCAGCACGGTGTGCTCGAAGCCGAGCACGTGCTCGAACAGGGGCCGGCCCGTGCTGATGGCGGTCACGGCGTTGGCGCGGATCTCGTCCTTGACCGGCCGCGAGGCCCAGCCCGATTCGCGGAGCTGACCGAGTGTGGCGGGTCGAGCCGTCATGGGGGTCGAACCTATCCGGCGGGCCGCCGCAGCGCTTAGCCTCCGCCGCCGTGGAGCTGACCGGGCCGTGGCGGGGGGTTGCCGCCGACGACGAGCTCCGCCGGGAGGGCCTCGGGCTCGACTTCGACGAGGCCGACTGGCTGGATCTGCCGGTGCCCGGGCACTGGCGCTCCCATCCCGAGCTGGCCGACAGCGACGGGCCGATCCTCTACCGCCGACGGTTCGAGCTGGCCCGGCCCGACGCCGGCCGGCGCCGCTGGATCACGTTCGACGGGATCTTCTACCAGGCCGACGTGTGGCTCGACGGCGCGTATCTCGGCGACCCCGAGGGCTACTTCTTCCCCCACAGCTTCGACGTCACGGCGCTGTCCCGGCTCGGCGAGGACCATGTGCTGGCCGTCGAGGTCACGTGCCGGCCGGAGCACGGCACGCGTGACCGCCACAACATCACCGGACTGTTCCAGTACTCCGAGGCCGTGCCGAGGGACTGGAACCCGGGTGGCCTGTGGCGGTCCGTGCTCGTCTACGACACCGGCCCCGTCAAGCTCGACCGCCTGCGCGTGCTGTGCCGCGATGCCGACGAGTCGCGGGCCCACCTGCGCCTGTTCGCCCGCCTCGACGCCGATCGGGCCCGGACCGTCCGCCTGCGCACGACGGCCGATCACATCGTGGTCGCCGAGACGGAGCACGCCCTTGCCGCCGGGACCAACGAGATCGAGTGGGCGCTCGACATCGACCGGCCGCGGCTCTGGTGGCCGCGGGCGCTCGGCGCGCAACCGCTGACCGCGATCGACGTCGAGGTGCTCGTCGACGGTGCGGTCAGCGACCGTCGTTCGCGCCGCACCGGCTTGCGGGAGGTGGCGTGGAGCGACTGGATCTGCTCGATCAACGGCGAGCGGTTGTTCCTCAAGGGCGCCAACCTGCTGCCGACCCGGCCGGGCCTGGCCGACGCCACCCCCGCCGAGGTCCGCGCCGATGTGCAGTGGGCCGTGGAGGCCGGCCTCGACGTGCTGCGCGTGCAGGCCCACATCGCCGACCACGAGCTGTACCGCGCCGCCGACGAGGTCGGCATGTTGCTGCTGCAGGACTTCCCGCTGCAGTGGGGGTACGGCCGCCAGATCCGCCGGCAGGCCGTGTTGCAGGCCCGCGAGGCCGTGCACGCGCTCGGACACCACCCCTCGATCGTGCAGTGGTGCGCCCACGACGAACCGGTGGCCGACGCCCCCCAGCTCGCCGCGCCCGGTGGGCGGTTCCGGCGGTTCGTGGCCCAGCAGCTGCCGTCGTGGAACAAGTCCGTGCTCGACCGCTGGGTCAAGCGGGCCTTCGAGCAGGCCGACCCGACCCGACCGGCCGTCGCCCACGGCGGCGTCGTACCTCACCTCCCGCAGCTCGACGGGACCGACAGCCACCTCTGGTTCGGATGGCACCACGGCGAGATCGGCCAGCTCGCCGAGCGGGCCCGGCTCCTCCCCCGGCTGGTCCGCTTCGTCAGCGAGTTCGGCGCCCAGGCCGTGCCCGACTCAGCCGACTCGTTCGTCGACGCCGCAGCATGGCCCGAGCTCGAGTGGGACGACCTGCGCGACCGCCACGGGCTGGAGGTCGAGGTGATGAACGCACGGTTCCCGCCCGCCGAGCATCCGACGTTCGACGCCTGGCGCCGGGCCAGCCAGCGCTACCAGGCGCTGCTGCTGCGCCAGCACATCGAGACGCTGCGACGACTCAAGTACCGGCCGACCGGCGGCTTCTGCTTCTCGTGGCTGGCCGACCCGGCGCCGATGATCTCGGCGTCCGTGCTCGACCACGGGCGCGCGCCGAAGCCGGCGTGGCAGGCGGTCGTCGACGCCTGCCGCCCGGTCATCGTGGTCACGGACCCGTTGCCGCCCGAGGTGAACGCCGGCTCGGTGGTCGAGCTCGACGTCCACGTCGTCAACGACCTGCGCGTCGCCATCGAGGCCGCCACCGTCTCGGTCACCTGCACGTGGCGCGCCGGTCGCCGTCAGTGGGCGTTCCGGGGCGACGTCGACGCCGACGCCTGTCAGCTCGTCGGCACGTTGCGCATCGAGGTGCCCGACGAGGCCGGTGACCTGCTGCTCGGCATCGCACTGCGCGGCCGCGACGACGACGGCAACCAGGTCTCGGCGACCCGCCGCGCCGGCGCCCGCATCGTCAGCGCGAGCTGATCCGCACGCGTTTGTTCACGAACCGTCGCCCGACGACACGCTGGTGAACAAACGCGATGGCGGCGGCGGCGGGCGCTCGTCGAGGATCGTCGCGAGGACATCGTCGGGCGATGGCATCGAGGCAATCTCGGCTTCGACGGCCCGAGCGGCTGCCGTGATACCAGGGTCGTCGAGCAGCTGAAGCACGGCGGTGGCGATGGCGTCGGCCGTGGCCTCCCGAGGCGTCAGCTGGAGCGCGACGCCGGCCTGCTCAGCCGTCGCGGCGTTGGCGAACTGGTCGGCCCCCTGCGGCAGGATGAGGTGTGGCCGGCCGTGGCACAGCGCGGCGAGGATCGTGCCGGCGCCGCCCTGTGTGACGAGCATCGAGCACCGTGGCAGGACGAGCGCGTGGGGGGCGAAGTCGGTGACGAGCACGTGCGGCGGCTGTGGCCCGAGGCTGGCCGGATCGCCGCCAAGGGCCGACGGTGACGAGCACGTTGACCGGCAGTTGGGCCAGACCGGCGAGCGCAGTCTGAAAGACGTCGGTCAGGCCGTTGAAGATCGTCCCCAGCGTGAGGTGGACCGTGTGCTCGAACGGCAGCGCGGCCAGCCTGGCGTCGTCCCACGGCAGACGCTCGCCCGGCAGCACCTCGCCCGAGCTCGGCCGCAGCAGGCGCCGGTCGCGGAAGGCGCTGACGGCGTCTTCCTGCAGCGATGGCGGGCACGTGTCGAGGTACGGCCGGTCGACCATCTCGTCGGCCAGGGCGGGCACGCCCCACACGTCGCACAGCTCGCCGAACGGTGCGCTGAGCCACGACCACGTCTCGCTCGGGAGCGGGCCGAGGCTGTGCACGACGTGGCGGGCACCGGTGCGCGCCGCCGCCACGGAGGCGGCCAGCTCGGTGATCGGATGGACGACAAGATCGGGCGCCCACGCCTCGACGCGCGGCACGAGGTCGGCGGCCCGGTGCGTGGCGATGCCGCCGAACATCCGTGACATCGTCGTCGCCATGCGCCGCTCGGCTGGGATGGCCTTCACGTCGGGAACAGAGGTCCCGAAGATCGCGTTGGACTCGGCGCGGCTAGGCCCGACGTCCCACGTCGCCAAGCCACGACGGGCCGCCTCGGCGACCCCTTCGGCACCGGACGCGACGACGACGTCGTGACCGGCCCGCTCGGCCGCACGGGCCAGCGGGAGCATCGGCAGGAGGTGGCCGTGCGCCGGCCATGACGAGAACAGGACACGCATGGCGGACATCACACCAGGCGCTCGTCGAGAACGCGTGAAGATCGGTTCACCTCGAGGACGATCCGAGCCCCGGCTCAGCGGCGGGACAACGACTTGCGGTTCTTGAACTTGGCCTTCAGGTAGTCGGCGTTCATCAGCGCGATGACGTCGATGGAGATCGACTTCGGGCAGGCCACCTCGCACTCGCCGTGGTTCGTGCACGACCCGAAGTAGTCCTCCATCGTCTCGACCATCGCCTCCGTCCGGCGGAACCGCTCGGCCTGGCCCTGCGGCAACAGGTTGAGGTGGGCGACCTTGGCCCCGGTGAAGAGGTTGGCGGCACCGTTCGGGCACGCCGCCACGCAGGCGCCGCACCCGATGCACAGCGCGGCGTGCTCGGCGGCGTCGGCGACCGGCTTGGGCACCGGCGTGAGGTTGGCGTCGGGCGCGCCGCCGGTCTCGGCCGTGATGAAGCCGCCGGACTCGACGATGCGATCGAGTGGCGAGCGGTCGACCATCAGGTCACGAATGATCGGGAAGGCGGCCGCCCGCCACGGCTCGACGACGATCTCGGCGCCGCTCGGGAACGTCCGCATGTGGAGCTGGCACGTCGCCGTGCCGAGCTGCGGGCCGTGCGCCTGGCCGTTGATCATCAGCGAGCAGGAGCCGCAGATGCCCTCGCGGCAATCGTGGTCGAAGACGATGGCGTCCTTGCCCTCGGCGATCAACCGCTCGTTGAGAATGTCGAGCAGCTCGAGGAACGAGGCCTCCTCGCTGATCTCCGCCACGTGGAAGGACTCGAACCTCCCGGCATCGCCGGGCCCGGCCTGTCGCCAGATCCTGACCGTGATGTCGGTGCGGTCGCTCATCGGTGCGCCCTCGAGTCACGCGACGGCCTCGACACACTCGAGATCACCAGGCACCGATGAGCGTTTCGCCGCAAAGCCGGCGACGAAGAAGCACCGTGCTGCCGGTTCGCTCGCTCGAAGACTCGCTCGCTCATCGGCCGACTACTTGTACGAGCGCGTCTGGAAGTGGACGGTTTCGTACACGAGGTCCTCCTGGTGGCGGGTGGCGGCCATCGGGTCGCCCGTCCACTCCCATGCCGCGACGTGGGCGAAGTGCTCGTCGTCCCGGAGGGCCTCTCCCTCCTCGGTCTGGTACTCGGCCCGGAAGTGGCCGCCGCAGCTCTCCTCACGCTCGAGCGCGTCCCGGCACATCAGCATCCCGAGCTCGAAGAAGTCGTCGACCCGTCCGGCCTTCTCCAGCGTCTGGTTGATGGTGTCACCCCCGCCGGTCACCCGCAGGTCAGTGCGGAACTCCTCGTACAGCGCCGGGATCTCCGACAGCGCTTTCTGCAGCCCCTCGGCCGTGCGCTCCATGCCGCAGTAATCCCAGATGATCCGCCCGAGCTCCCGGTGGAAGATGTCGGGCGAGCGGGTCCCGCCCGCCGACAGGTACCCGGCGAAGCGTTCCCGGGCGGCCTGCTCGGCGGCCGCGAACTCGGGGTGGTCGGTGCCGGGGATCGACGTGTTGAGCATCGGCGCCAGTGAGTTGCCGAGCGTGTACGGCAGCACGAAGTAGCCGTCGGCCAGCCCCTGCATCAGCGCCGACGCGCCGAGCCGGTTGGCGCCGTGGTCCGAGAAGTTGGCCTCGCCGGCGCAGTACAGGCTGGGAATCGTGGTCATCAGCTCGTAGTCGACCCAGAGCCCGCCCATCGTGTAGTGCGACGCCGGGTAGATGCGCATCGGCACCTGGTACGGGTTCTCGCCGGTGATGCGTTGGTACATCTCGAAGAGGTTGCCGTAGCGCTCGGACACCACCTGTTGGCCGAGGCGGCCGATGGCGTCGGCGAAGTCGAGGTACACGCCGTTGCGCTTGGCGCCCACGCCGCGCCCGGAGTCGACGGCCCGCTTGGCGGCCCGCGAGGCGATGTCCCGCGGCGCCAGGTTGCCGAAGCTCGGATACAGCCGCTCGAGGTAGTAGTCCCGCTCGGCGTCGGGGATCTGGCCCGGCGCCCTCGTGTCGTCCGGCTCCTTGGGCACCCAGACCCGACCGTCGTTGCGCAGCGACTCCGACATCAGGGTCAACTTGGACTGGAACTCGTCGGACTGCGGGATGCACGTCGGGTGGATCTGCGTGTAGCACGGGTTGGCGAAGTAGGCGCCCCGGCGGTGGGCCCGCCAGGCGGCCGTGACGTTGCAGGCCATGGCGTTGGTCGACAGGAAGAAGGCGTTGCCGTAGCCGCCCGTGCAGAGGATCACGGCGTGGCCGGCGTGGGAGACGAACTCGCCGGTCAGCAGGTCACGGGTGACGATGCCGGCGCAGCGCCCGTCGATGACGACGATGTCGACCAGCTCGATGCGGTTCCACAGCTTGATGTTGCCGAGGCCGACCTGGCGGGACATCTGCTGGTAGGCGCCGAGCAGTAGCTGCTGGCCGGTCTGGCCACCGACGTAGAACGTGCGGCTGACCTGGGCGCCGCCGAAGCTGCGGGTGTCGAGCAGGCCGCCGTATTCCCGGGCGAA
>JACCUL010000076.1 GCA_013811855.1 Acidimicrobiia bacterium | reverse complement strand
CGGCGGTCGCGACGGCCGCCCGCCACAACTGTTCCGGGCCGATCCCTTCGCCGAACCCGGAGATCGACACCTCGCCGGCGGCGAACGCGACGGTGAGCGTCGGGTGGCAATCGAGTTGGGCAGCCCGGGCCGAGACCGCGCGCCGTTCGTCGGCACCGGCGAGGCCGATCAGCCGCGTGATGCGGTCGAGGATCTGACCCGTGCGCAACCCGATGATCACGATCAGCCTGTCGGGCACGACGGTGCGGCCGATCGTGGCGCCGAAGTCGACGACCTCGGCGACGATCGACTCGGCGACCGGCGGCGAGACGGCCACGGTGAGTGCGTCGGCGGTGCCGAGGGACTCGAAATGCCACCCGGGATCGGTGGCGCCGACCGCGAACGCGGCCACCTGGTGATCGTGGCCGGCGACCGCCAGCGTGGCGCCGGCGATCGGTGCGAAGGCCGCCTTGCCGGCGCCCTCCGTCCCGAAGCGGGCGTCGCCCGGGAACAGCGTCTCGTCGTCGACGCCGAGCAAGTCGAGCGCGTCGGGCCACCACGTGCCGGTGTGCAGGTCGTGCATCCCGGTGCGCCCAGCGAGGCTGATCTCGGCGAACTGGTCGCCACCGAGCGAGTGGATCACCCACTCGGCGACGTTGAGCCAGCGCCGGCCGTGCAGCTCGGCGGGGGAGAGCTCGGCGAGCTTGAACACCGTGGCGATCGGGTTGAACGGCACACCGGTGCGCGTCGCGAGATCGGGCAACTCCTCCCTGAGCCGATCGACGGCGCCGCGCTGGTCGTACCAGGCGACGATCGGGCTGACCGGTTCGCCGTGCGCATCGAGCAGCACTCCCGACTCGCCGACGCTCGTGACCCCGACTCCGAGCACCGGGCGGTCGCACTCGGCGACGGCGTCGGCGAGCACACCGCGGACGGTGTCGGCGAGGACGCGGGCGTCCATCTCGATCCTGGCGCCGTCGACCACCCACGGCGTGGCGGCCGAGGTGCTCGCCAGCTCGCGGCCGTCGAGGTCGACGACGACGGCCTTCACCCGCTTCGTCCCGGCGTCGATCCCCACCAGTACGCCGTTCATTGCGTTCCCCGGCCACGCAGGCCGCTGTTCGCCGCTTGCTCGCTGGCGCTCGCTCGCTCGCAACGGAGAACGCGATCGACCAGTCGACGGTCCGTTCCCCGGCCACGCCACTTGCCAATTGCGCAGCGGTCGGCCGCTCGCTCGCTGGCCCTCGCTCGCTCGCACGTTGCGTGGATGTTCACTGTTGTTCATCCCACTCGATCGGATCGGCGGTGGCCGGGTCGGGCGGCAGAGCGACGATCGCCGACACGGCGCCCTCGAAGGTCAGCTCGCCAGCGGCGTGGGGCACGACGAAGGCGTCGCCACGGCCGATCGGGCGCCGCTCGCCGGACCAGCCGAGCGTGCCCTCGCCGTCGAGCACCACCACCACCGCGAACGACTCCGCCACGGTGACGGCTTCGTCCACCGTCGCCGTCACCGCCCAGGCTCGGAAGTACGGCTCGGCGACTTCCGGCAGCACGGGGCGCAGGGTTCCCTTGCCGGCGCGACGCACAAGCTGGTCGAGCGCCTCGGCATCGAACGCGTCGCAGCGTACGGCGTCGAGCGCGACGTCAAAGCCCAGCCCGAGGTGGCCGTCGGCCGGCCCGTCGATGTCGAAACCGCGCCACTCCAGGAGGATCGAGAAGTCTGTCGGCTCCTGCAGCTCGACGATGAACATCCCGGCGTCGATCGCGTGCGGCGTGCCGCCGGGAACGAACACACCGTCACCCGGATGCACGGTCAGCGGGGTGAGCAGGCCGAGCATCGCCGGCGTGTCCTGGTCGGCGACCAGAGCGCCCCACTCGTCGCGGGACACCGGGCGGTTGGCGCCGACGTAGACGGTGCCGCCGCCCGCGGGGGTGTCGATCACCGCCCACGCCTCGCTCTTGCCGAACGGGCAGTCGAGGTGGCGGGCGGCGAAGTCTCTCGTCGGGTGGGCGTGGACCGGCAGGCGTTGCCCGGCGTCGAGCAGCTTGACGAGCAGCGCCGGCGACGCCCCCCAGCGGGCGGTGTGGTGCGCGCCGAGCCACGCTTGCGGAGCGGCGTCGATGAGGTCGGCCAGCTTACCGGCCTGGCCGAGGTCGGTGATCCCGACGCCGTCCGATCCCCAGCGGGCGACGATCGAGCCGAGCCAGTCCTCAGGTCGCTTCAGCGGCTCATCCGCCGGCGGCAGCCCGCGCAGATCGGCGATGCGCTCACCGCCGAGATAGAAGTGGTCGAACACGTTCGGCGGCAGCGGCAGCGGCGAGCGGCTCATCGGTGCACCATCCGGTGGCTCTCGCGCAGCAGCAACGGCGCGTCGAGGCGCACCATGCGCGGCGGGCCGTTGTAGCCGGCGAGCCGCTCGAGGGCGAGCTCGGCTGCGCAGCGACCGAGCTCGACGGGATCGTTGTGCACGACGGTGACCATCGGGTCGGCGATGCGG
>JACCUL010000025.1 GCA_013811855.1 Acidimicrobiia bacterium | reverse complement strand
ACCCACTTGCGCAGCCGGACGCGTCCGGCCTCCTGGCTGCGCGTGGTGACGTCGAGCTCTTCCTCGGAGCGGGTCATGGCCATGTCGCTGTCGGCGCCTGTGGTCGCGTGCACGTCGCTGCCCCGCTGAGATCGCTCGGCGTCGGACGATGCGACGTCGACTTCGCCGGTCAGGGACTGGCTGTAGTGGGCGTAGAGGGCGGCTTCGTCTTCGGGGCTGAGGTGACCGTCGGCCTCGGCGCGTGGGGCGTCTTTGACGAGCGACTTGTCGTAGGCGACGACCACGTCGTCGCCGTACAGCTCGGCATCTTGCAGCGGGACGAAACTGACCTTGGTGCCGAACAGGCCGGTCGTGACGGCCAGCCAGGCCGGTTGGCCGGTCTGGTCGTCGACGTAGACGTCGGCGACCGTGCCGATCTTGGACCCGCCGTTGTCGACCACGTTCCGGCCGATCAGGGGGTCGTTCTGGTTGGACGTTTCAGTCATGGGTTCTCCTTGGTTGGGCGGGCGGGGTGCTGGCGTAGTGCTCGACGAGGGCTTGCTCGTCGTTGCGTCGCAACGTGACCATTGGCCGCACTCGTGGCGCGGTGTCGATCACGTGCTTGTCGTGGCGGACCATGACGTCCTCGCCGAGCCGCGACGCCCCTGATGCCGGGGCGACGACGCGTCGCAACCCGAAGAAGCCGGTGCTGACGGCGAACCACTTGGGACGACCGGTCGCGACGTCGTCGTAGATGTCCACGACGATGCCGACGACCGCACCGTGACGATCGAGAAGGCGGCGTTCGACCCACTCGGTCAGATCGTCTGGCGACTCGATCGGCATGTCGTGTCCTCTTTCGTCGCGTGCCGTCACCGAGAACAACGCTTTCGAAGCGCCGCCATCACGCGCCGAGGAGACGATCCTTGACTGACGCGACGACGGGGTAGGGGACTGGCCGTGGACGAGCGAGCCGAAGGTTTGGCCGATCTCAGCGACGTGGTCAGGCGGACGCTCGTGGCGCGGGCGCATGACCATCACCTCGTCGAAGACCTGACCCAGGAGACGCTGGTGCGGGTCGCCGCCGCGCACGGCCGTCTCGATCCGCATGAGCGAGTCCCGTACGCCGTGGTCACCGCCCGGAACCTGCTGGTCAGTCACGGGCGTGGACAGTCGGTCCAGCGCCGCCACGCGCACCGCCTCGTCGACTACACCGGGTTGGACGGGCCCGAGCAGCTCGTGCTCGAACGGGAGGAGACCGACGCCCTTGCCGTCGCGCTCGACCGGCTCGACGCCGACGATCGCGACCTGCTGTTGCGCCACGAGGTCGACGGTGTCGACCTCGCCACGCTCGCCGCCGAGGCGGACACCACCCCCGGTGCGGTGGCCATGCGGCTGGACCGGGCCCGAGCCGTGGTGCGCCTGGAGTTCGTGCTCGCCTTCCGCCACGTCGAGCCGCCCACTGCGCATTGCCGGTCGGTCCTCTTGTCGCTGTCCGCCGGCGACCGCCGCCGGCAGGAACGGCTGGACACCGCCGGGCACCTCGCCACCTGTTCGACGTGCGCGGCCCTCGCCCCACCGGTACAGGAACGCAACCGGCGAATCGCCGGATGGCTCCTCCTGCCGGCAGGCGACGCTCTCCGCCGCATCTGGCGCACCACCCGGGAGCACCCCGTGCAGACGGCTGCCGCCACGGCTGTCGCCGCCGCCGCCGCCGTGGCCTCGCTCGCCGTCGTCGCCAACGACTCGACCACACCGGCCGATCGACCCGAGGCAGTCGCGCCCGACACCACCGCCGCCCCGGCCTCGCCGACCAACCCGCCCGTCGCCGTCAACGCCCCCGGGCCGGAGACCGAATTGTCGGCACCCCCCGACGGACGACCATGCCCGCCACCGGTCCCCCTCGACAACCTCGACTCGGCGAGCCCGTTCGGCTGTCCGATCGCTCCGAGCAGGGTCACCGTCTCCGACGTCCCCGCAGACGAAGGCTTCTGGGCCACGACGACCGCGGGACACTCGATCTGGATCCACCTCGTGGGACAAGGCGAGTCCGAAGTTCAGATCACTGCCGGCGAACAGATCACCATTCGAGGCATCATCCGTCGTGCCCCGAACGATCCGGCTCGGATGGAGATGCCAGCCGACGATGACCCACGCCTCGTCGACCAGCAGCTCTACCTGGAAGTCCCCCAAGACGCGATCCGCCACCGATGACCCCCGCGTCGTCGGTGACGAACGACGAACCCGCCCCGAGTCCACAGGCGGGGCTGCGACGGAGGCGGCCCGCAAGGCTCGCCGCCGGGCGGAACTCGAGGCTCGCTCGTCCATGTCGCCGACCGGACCGGCGCCCGACCGGCTGCGCGTGGCGACGTGGAACCTCAACTCCCTACGGGCCGGGCTCCCCGACGTCGAACGGCTCATCGAGCGCGTTCGTCCGGACATCCTCTGCGTGCAGGAGACCAAGACGGCCGACCTGGCCACGAGGCGGTGCAAGCCTCCGAACGCCTCGGGTACCACGTGACGCACGTCGGGGTCGGCTCGTACAACGGGGAGGCCGTCGCGACCACGACACCGGCCGATGAGGAGCTGTCCTCAGGCGCGTTCAACAACGAGCACCTCGACCGCGAGCCGCGCGTCGCCAGCTGTGTGATCGACTCGCCCGAGCGGTTGCGCAGCGTGTCGGTGTACGCGCCGCACGGTCGCGCCGTCGACCATTGGCATTACCAGTACAAGTTGGCCTTCTTCGACGCACTTACGGAACAGCTCCGAACGTGCATGACCGAGGACGGCCGCGTCGTGGTGGCCGGCGACCTCAACGTCGCCGCGACCGACAGCGACGTGTTCCACCCGGACGCCTTCGTCGGCTCGACACACGTCACCGCACCGGAGCGGACCGCACTCGGCCAGCTCCTCGACGCCGGCCTCGTCGACGTCGACGTCGCCCGATGGGGCGCCCGCGCTCGACGCTTCACGTGGTGGAACCACGGCATCGGGTACTCGCGGAACCTCGGGATGAGGCTCGACGTGATTGCCACCGATCGCGACCTCGCGAGGCGCCTCGACGTCACGTGGATCGACCACGTCGGCCGCGCCGGAGTACGGCCATCCGATCACGCCGCCCTGATCCCCGACTTCCATCACCGCCGACCGCCCCCCGGTGGCCGAGTGCAGCGTGCCGGTGCACGGCAGTTGGCGTCCTAGCCGAGACGAGAAACGAGCGACGTCGTCGGCGGGTAGGACGGCCGTCTTCGTCCTTCCGGGCGACACGAGTGGCCGACGGCGACGTGTCCGCACTCCGACTGACCATCCCCCGCTTTCCCGGACACCTGCGCTGAGGTGGTAGTGCACCTCGAGAAGGAGTCCGTATGCCTCGTCCGCATCCGCCGGAGTTCCGTGCCCGGGCTGTCGAGCTGGCCCGGGAGCGGGC
>JACCUL010000007.1 GCA_013811855.1 Acidimicrobiia bacterium | reverse complement strand
GTCCGGCACCGCGCAAGGCGGCGGTGCAGCCGCCCGTTCCTCCTCCCCCGCCTCCCGATCCGCCGTACGTGGCCGCCGCCAAGGGGCGGGCCAAGATCCCGTTCTGGGCCATGGCCGCGCTGAGCATCATGCCGGTCTGGATGTTCATGTACGTCAGGGCGCTGACCGAACCACCGGACGTGATCGCGGGTCCGCTCGGCGTCGGTGCCGAGACGTACGGCAGCTGCTCGAGCTGCCACGGGGCCACCGGCGACGGTGGCGTCGGACGGCAGTTCAGCGACGGCGAGGTGCTCCTGACGTTTCCCCACATCGAGGACCAGCTGCGCTACGTCTACTTCGGAACGGTTGGCTACAACCTCGCCGGCGTCGAGATCTACGGCAACCCGGAGCGTCCGGGCGGCGCATACGCGGTCGGTTCCTTCGGCGGCAACATGCCGGCGCAGGGCGGCGACCTCACCGACGACGAGATCCTCGGCGTCGTCTGCCACGAGCGCTACACGCTCGGCGGCGCCGATCCTGCGAGCGACGAGTACATCACCGAGTTCGAGAACTGGTGCACCGAGGACTCGCCGATCTTCGCCGCCCTCGAGGAGGGCGTCGCCCTGGCCGACGTCCACGACGAAGGGCTCGTCGACGCCGACGGCGAGCCCATCGCGATCATCCCGATCGGCGACGAGCCGGTGGCCGGCTCGCCGCCCGGCCCGCCCGCCGGGTGAGCAGCGCGAACGGCGAGCGGTCGACCGAGGTCCTGGTCATCGGCGGCGGACCGGCCGGTGCCGCCGCCGGCTACTGGCTGGCGACCCACGGCCACGACGTCACGGTCGTCGAGCGCAAGTCGTTCCCCCGCGAGAAGACGTGCGGCGATGGGCTGACGCCGCGGGCGGTCCACCAGCTCGGCGAGATGGGGCTGGCGTCGGACCTCGAGCGCTTCCACCGCTACCACGGCTTGCGGGCGACGGGCATGGGCCGCGAACTGGAGCTGCAGTGGCCCGAGCACCCGGTGTACCCGTCGCACGGCTTCGTGGTCCGCCGACGGGAGCTCGATCAGCTGGTCGCCACGAACGCCGTCGCCGCCGGCGCCACGCTGCTCGAGCAGCACGAGGCGGTACGGCCGCTCGTCGACCGCGGCTTCGTGCGCGGTGCCACCGTGACCACGGCCGACGGCGGCGAGCTCGACGTCCGCGCCGAGTACACGATCGTCGCCGACGGGGCCAACAGCCGCTTCGGCCGGGCTCTCGGCACGTTCCGCACGCGGGAGTGGCCGTACGGCACGGCGATCCGCACGTATTGGACGACGCCGCGCCACGCCGACCCGTGGATCGAGTCGGCGCTCGACGTGCAGGACCGCAACGGGAACCCGATGCCTGGGTACGGCTGGATCTTCCCGGTCGGCGACGGCACGGTGAACATCGGCGTCGGGCTGCTGTCGACGTTTCGCGACTTCAAGAGTGTCAACACCACCCACCTGCTCGACGCCTACGCCCACCAGATCGCCGACCGCTGGGAGATCGACGCCGATCACCCCGAGAGCCGGCCGGTCAGCGGGCGCATCCCGATGGGCGGTTCGGTCGGTCCGAAGGCGGGGCCGACGTACCTCGTGATCGGCGACGCCGCCGGCAGCGTCAACCCCTTCAACGGCGAGGGCATCGACTACGCGTACGAGACGGCGCGCATGGCGGCCGACGTCGTCCACGAAGCCCTGGTGGACGCCGACGCCACGGCGTTGCAGCGGTACCCCAAGCTCCTCGACGACGAGTACGGGCAGTACTTCAAGGTGGCCCGTCTGTTCGCCCGCGTGATCGGCCGCCCGGCGCTGATGCGCGAGCTGACGCGCGCCGGCATGCTCAATCGGACGCTGATGGAGTGGGTGCTGCGGATCATGGCCAACCTCCTGCGCCCCGACGAGCTCGGCCCCGCCGAGGCCGCCTACAAGGCCGCGGCGGCGATCGTCCGTCTGGCCCCCGACGCCTGACAGTGAGAGTGGGGTGGGGTGGGGCCTGCGTCCCCCGTTCTGACCCTCCGCCGCGAAGTACCCCGTTCGATTCGGGCTCGTCGACGAATCACAATGTCGGTATGGATCGTGACGACGTGATGCGCTGGGTCGAGGGGTACGAGCGGGCGTGGCGCGGCGGGGATCTGGCGGCGGTCGAGACGCTCTTCACCGAGGACGCCCGCTACCGGCCGTCGCCGTACGACGAGTCCGAGGTCGGCCACGACGCCATCAAGGCGTTCTGGCTCGACGACGAGGACGAGGTCTTCACGATGGCGGCCGAACCGGTGGCCGTCGAGGGTCACCGGGCCGTCGTGCGCGTCGAGGTGGGCTACGGCGACCCGCTGCGTCAGGAGTACCGGGACCTCTGGGTGTTGACGTTCGCCGCCGACGGCCGCGTCGAGGACTACGAGGAATGGGCCTACTGGCCGGGCAAGGCCCACTCGGCGGCCGACGAGTAGGGCGATTCGCGCCGGGCATCAGGGACGCCATGGCCCCCAACACGATCATGTGGTTTCGTCGCGACCTGCGCCTCGCCGACAACCACGCGTGGGCGGTCGCCGTCACCGCGGCGCGGGAGGCCGGCGCGGCGGTGATCCCGCTGTTCGTGCTCGACGACGAGCTGTGGGGCCGGTCGGGCGTCAACCGCCGGTGGTTCCTCGCCGGCTGCCTCGCCGAACTTCACGCCGACCTCGGCGGCGGGCTCGTCGTGCGCCACGGTGATCCGGCCCGGGTGATCCCGGAGGTCGCCGCGCAGCACGACGTCGGCACGGTGTTCCGGGCGCAGGATGTCGGCGTGTACGGGCGCCGGCGCGACGACGCCGTTGCCAAAGCGCTAGCCGCCGACGGCCGCCGGATCGAGGAGGCCGACAGCCCGTGGGCCGTCCCCGCGGGCACGCTGCGCACGGGGACGGGCCGGGCGTTCAAGGTGTACAGCGCCTACCTGCGGGCGTGGCGCCAGCAGTCGTTGCCGGCGACGGCGCGGCGACCGTCGGCGGTGCCGATCCTCGAACGGGTCCGCTCGGACGCCCTGTCGAAGGCGCCGGCCGTCACGGCCGACCTGCCCGATCCCGGCGAGACGGCGGCCCACCGGCGGCTCGACGCGTTCCTCCGCTCGGGCGTCGACGAGTACGCGTCCACCCGCAACGACCCGGGCGCCGACGCCACGAGCCGCCTGTCGCCGTACCTCAAGTGGGGGTGCCTGCACCCGCGTCAGATCCTGCGCCGCCTCGACGGCCGCAACACGTCGCACGACACGTTCATCAAGGAGCTGGCGTGGCGGGACTTCTACGCCGACGTGCTCGACGCGTGGCCCGAGTCGGCGTGGTCGTCGTGGAACCCGGACATGGCCTCGATGGAGGTCGACACCGGCCGGCGGACCGACGAGCGCTTCGCCGCGTGGTGCGACGGGCGCACCGGCTTCCCGATCGTCGACGCCGGGATGCGCCAGCTCGTCGCCGAGGGCTGGATGCACAACCGGCTGCGCATGATCGCGGCCAGCTTCCTCGTCAAGGACCTCCACGTCGACTGGGTCCGAGGCGCCCGCTTCTTCCTCGAGCACCTCGTCGACGGCGACCTGTCATCGAACAACCACGGCTGGCAGTGGGTGGCCGGCACGGGCACGGACGCCGCGCCGTACTTCCGGATCTTCAACCCGACCCTGCAGTCGGCCAAGTTCGACCCCGACGGCACGTACATCCGCCGCTGGGTGCCCGAGCTGGCCGACGTCCCGGCCGAGCACGTCCACGACCCCTCAGCGGCTTCCGGCGGCACGCCGGCCGGGTACCCGCCGCCCATCGTCGACCACGCCGCCGAGCGCACGGAGGCCCTGCGCCGCTACGACGCCACCCGCACCTGACCATCCGGGGGCAGATCATCCCGATGTCGGGACGCTGGCGCGCCCAGTTCGGCGGATGGGACGGATCGCACCCAGATGTTCGCGGCGCGCAGGGTCAGGCCGGAATGATCGCTGACTCGAGGAGGGCCAACGGGGCCGTGCGAAGGGCGTCGGTGGCGGGGCCGGACGGGAGGTCGGCGCAGGCCTCCTGGGCCGACTCGACGTACTGGCGGGCGGTGACGGCGGCGCTCTCGACTCCCTCGTTGGCCCGCACGATGGCCAGCGCCTTGTCCCGCTCGGCGAAGTCGAGCGGGCGGCCGAGCAGCGCGCCGAGCTCGTCGCCCACCGCCCGGTCGAGCTGCAGCGTCCGCAGCACAGGCAGCGTGTACACCCCCTCGACGAGGTCGTGCCCCGCCGGCTTGCCGAGCTGCTCGGTCGTGTCGGTCACGTCCAGGATGTCGTCGACGATCTGGAACACCATCCCGTACGCGTTGCCCCACGCCGTCAGCGCGTCGACGAGCGGCCGGTCGAGCCCGGCCACGAGCGCGCCGATGCGCGCCGCGGTGCCGAACAACGACGCCGTCTTGCCCTGGATCGACACGAGGTAGCTGTCCTCCGGGCGGGCGATGTCGTACGTGTGGCGAAGCTGCTCGATCTCGCCCTCGCACAGCCAGCCGATCGTGCGGGCCAGCAGCCCGGCGACCTCGGTGCCGAGCGAAGCGGCGATCTCCGAAGCTCGCGACAGCAGGAAATCGCCGGCGAGGATGGCCTGCAGGTTGCCCCACTTGGCGTTGACGGTCTCGACGCCGCGCCGCGTGTCGGCCTCGTCGATGACATCGTCGTGGTACAGCGAGCCGAGGTGGACGAGCTCGCAGGCCACGCCGCCGCGCACGACGTCGTCGCTGACCGCGGCGCCAGCGACCTGCGCCGCGGTGATGGCGACGACGGGCCGCAGCCGCTTGCCGCCGGCGACGACGAGGTGGGAGGCCAGCTCGGTGAGGTACGGGTCGGCGGTCTGCACCGAGTCGCGGATCACCCGCTCGATGCGCCGCCGATCGGCGTCCATGGACGCCAGCGAGAGCAGTGGTGACTGCGCAGTGGCGTCCGACACGCCGCGAAGGCTAGTGGGGCGAACCGAACACGGTCCCAGGTCGTCCCGGCACCACCCCGCGCCCTCTCGTCCGGGGATCCGGCGATGGGTCGCGCCCAATTGCCCGACGGGAACGTGCCGGCGCCGTCTAGCGTCGCGCCGACCGCCCCGGCCTCCGGCTCCGAACCAGGGGCCACCGATACACTGATGCGACGTCGCTCGCACGCTGGAAAGGGCGCTGATGTTCGAACGCTTCACCGATCGGGCCCGCAGGGTGGTGGTCCTCGCGCAAGAGGAAGCCCGCCTGCTCAACCACTCCTACATCGGCACCGAGCACATCCTCCTCGGGCTGATCCACGAGGGCGAAGGCGTCGCCGCCAAGGCCCTCGAGAGCCTCGGGATCTCGCTCGAAGCCGTGCGCAGCCAGGTCGAGGAGATCATCGGTCAGGGCGGCTCGTCGCCGTCGGGCCACATCCCGTTCACGCCCCGGGCCAAGAAGGTGCTCGAGCTCTCGCTGCGGGAGGCGCTGCAGCTCGGCCACAACTACATCGGCACGGAGCACATCCTGCTCGGCCTGATCCGCGAGGGCGAGGGCGTCGCCGCCCAGGTGCTCGTCAAGCTCGGCGCCGACCTGTCGCGCGTGCGTCAGCAGGTCATCCAGCTCCTGTCGGGATACCAGGGCCCCGCCGGCCGCACCGAAGGTGGGTCGCCGGCCGGGGCCAACGTCGGCGGCTCCACCAAGGAGGATCCCGCCGCTGACAAGGGCAACAGCCAGATCCTCGACCAGTTCGGCCGCAACTTCACCCAGCTCGCCCGCGAGCACAAGCTCGACCCGGTCATCGGCCGCACCCGCGAGCTGGAGCGGGTCATGCAGATCCTCTCCCGGCGGACCAAGAACAACCCCGTGCTGATCGGCGAGCCGGGCGTCGGCAAGACCGCCATCGTCGAGGGCCTGGCCCAGATGATCGTCGCCAACGACGTCCCCGACACGCTGACCGGTAAACAGCTGTACACCCTCGACCTCGGCGCGCTGGTCGCCGGCAGCCGCTACCGCGGCGACTTCGAGGAACGCCTCAAGAAGGTGCTCAAGGAGATCAAGACCCGCGGGGACATCCTCCTCTTCATCGACGAGATCCACACGCTCGTCGGCGCCGGCGCCGCCGAAGGCGCCATCGACGCGGCGTCGATCCTCAAGCCGATGCTGGCGCGCGGCGAGCTGCAGACCATCGGCGCCACGACCACCGACGAGTACCGCAAGTACGTCGAGAAGGACGCCGCGCTGGAGCGCCGCTTCCAGCCGGTCAAGGTCGACGAGCCGACGCTGCCCCACACGATCGAGATCCTGAAGGGCATCCGCGAACAGTACGAGGCCCACCACCGGGTCACCATCACGGACCAGGCCCTCGTCGCCGCGGCCAACCTGGCCGACCGCTACATCTCGGACCGCTTCCTGCCCGACAAGGCGATCGACCTGATCGACGAGGCCGGCAGCCGCCTGCGCATCAAGCGCATGGCCACACCGCCCGACCTCCGCGAGCTGGAGCAGCGGCTCAACGAGGTGCAAGAGGCCAAGAAGGCGGCCGTCGAGGAGCAGCGGTTCGAGGAGGCCGGCCGGCTTCGCGACCAGGAGAAGTCGCTGCTCGAAGAGAAGGCGGCCAAGGAGCTCGAGGTCAAGGCCGACGGCGTCGACCTCTTCGACGAGGTCGACGAGGAGGCCGTGGCCGAGGTGCTCAGCATCTGGACCGGCATCCCGGTGTACAAGCTCACCGAAGAGGAGACCCAGAAGCTCATCAACATGGAAGGCGAGCTGCACAAGCGGATCATCGGCCAGGAGTCGGCCGTGACCGCGGTATCGCAGTCGATCCGCCGCACCCGGGCCGGCCTCAAGGATCCCAAGCGCCCCAGCGGGTCGTTCATCTTCCTCGGCCCGACCGGGGTCGGCAAGACCGAGATGGCCAAGACGTTGGCCGAGTTCCTGTTCGGCGACGAGAAGTCGTTGATCACGCTCGACATGTCGGAGTACATGGAGAAGCACACGGTCAGCCGGCTCATCGGCTCACCGCCGGGGTACGTCGGCTACGAGGAGGGCGGCCAGCTCACCGAGGCCGTTCGCCGCAAGCCGTTCTCGGTGGTGTTGTTCGACGAGATCGAAAAGGCCCACCCGGACGTCTTCAACACGCTGCTGCAGATCCTGGAGGAAGGTCGCCTGACCGACAGCCAGGGTCGTACGGTCGACTTCCGCAACACCGTGCTGATCATGACGTCGAACCTCGGCACCCAGGACCTGCGCAAGGCCAACGTCGGCTTCACCCAGATCGACTCGGCGATGAGCTACGAGCGGATGAAGTCCAAGGTCATGGACGCGCTGAAGGTGCACTTCCGGCCGGAGTTCCTCAACCGCATCGACGAGGTCATCGTCTTCCACGAGCTCGAGCTCCAGGAGGTCGTGTCCATGGTCGACTTCATGACCAAGCGACTCGCCGGCCAGCTCGAAGGGCAGGGCCTCGGGATCGAGCTGACCCCGTCGGCCAAGGAGCTGCTGGCGTCGAAGGGGTACGACCCGCAGCTCGGCGCCCGGCCGCTGCGGCGGGCGATCCAGCGCATGGTCGAGGACCCGTTGTCGGAGATGATCCTCTACAAGCAGTTCCACGCCGGTGAGATCATCGTGGTGGACACCGAGGACGATCCCGACGCGGCCGGTGAGCAGCGCATCAAGTTCACCTCGGTCGAAGGCTTCGTGCCGCCGTCGGCGGTCGAGCTGGCCACGACGGCCACGACGGCGGTCCCGGCCGACGGGCCGAGCGACACCGCTGCGGCACCGGCTCCCCCGACCGAGTGATCTTCTGCGGCGAACGCGCTACACCGGGGGGTTGGCGGCCATCGTCCGTCACCGGCAGCGGGCCATGGGCCTGGCGGTCAGCGGCGTCGCCGACCGTCAGTTCCTTTGGCGGATGCGGATGTGGGACCCCCGGTGCACCGTGCAGGTCTCGCTCCGTCGAGGTGACGACGTGCTCGACCAGGTGTCGTGCCTGAAGCGGCACCTCCAGGGGCGGGGACTCCCGGCCTCGCGGGACTCCCGCTTCGGGGTCGACACGGTGCGGGCCGTCCGGGCGCTGGGGCGGGCCGAGGGCCGGCCCGTCGACGGCATCGCCGACTCCCGATTGCTCAAGCACCTCGGCGCGTGGAGCGAACCGAGCCACACCCGTCCGCCGTGCACGGTGTCGTCAGTGCTGCGACCGGGCCAACGCGGCCAGGAGATGGGCTGCCTGAGGGCCCGGCTCGTCGCCGCCGGCTACCGGATCACGGAGCGGCCTCGCATCTGCGGGGACAGGGTCGCCAAGGCCGTGCGCCACTGGAAGCGCCGCCGCGGCCTGAACCCCGACGACGTCGCCGGCGAGATGACCCTGCGCTCCCTGCGCATGTGGCTCGAACCATGATGCACCGGTGCCTTCTACGATGCGGTCGCCGAAGCGCCTGGAGGCGCCGGCGTGTCGAACCGCGACATCGCCGCTGAACAACGCGACCGGCAGACTTCTCGCCCTGGTTGGGCTTGTCGCGCTGGTCCTGGTCGCGCTCACCGGGTGCCGGCTCGACGTCGAGGTCGATCTCGCCATCGCGCCCGATGGCACGGGCGAGCTGACGATCACCGCGACGGCCGACGCCGACATCGTCCGGCAGGCGCCCGGCCTGGCTCAGGACCTCCGCTTCGAGGACGCCGAGGCCGCCGGCTGGATCGTCGAGGGGCCGGCGGCGACCGAGGACGGTGGGCTCATGGTGACGATCGGTCATCCCGTCACGTCGGCGGTCGACGCCACCAGCCTCCTGGACAGCCTCGGCCCGCCGTTCAACGACATGATGTTGGAGCGGCGCACGGTCGAGGACGAGACACGGGTGTCGCTGGCGGGCGAGCTGACGTTGAGCGGGTTCGAGGCGTTCGCCGACTCCGACCTACTGGCCGCGGCCGGCGGCGCTCCCTTCGCCGACCAGTTCGACACGGCCGGGGTGACGCCCGAGGAGTCGATCGACATCACGTTCCGGGCCGCCCTGCCCGGTGCCGTCGAGCAGACGTCCGGCCGG
Organism: Acidimicrobiia bacterium; assembly: GCA_013811855.1. Taxonomy (GTDB): domain Bacteria; phylum Actinomycetota; class Acidimicrobiia; order Acidimicrobiales; family Ilumatobacteraceae; genus JALZMG01. The sequence continues at coordinate 3,220 of JACCUL010000007.1, read as the reverse complement.
CGGGCCGCAGGAGGGCTGGTGTGGGACGTGCCGCTCGACGGTACGAGCGTCGAGCTGACCACCGAGACGGTGCAGCGCCCCGCCGAGGGCGGCTGGTGGGCCCGCCCGCTGGCGGTCATCGCGTCGGTGGCGCTCGTGGCCTGGCTGGCCCTGGCGACCGCCCTCGCCATCTCCGTCCTCCGCACCCGCCGCGCCCGACACGTGTGAACCGAGCCGGCGGACCCGCGCCGCCGCTGCTCCGAGCTCGCGACGGTCAGTCGCCCGTGGCGCCGTCGATGGCCTGGCGAAGGAGGTCGGCGTGTCCGCAGTGGCGGGCGTACTCCTCGATCATGTGCACCATGATCCAGCGCAGGTTGGCCTGCTGGCGACCGGCCCGCTCGACGTCGTCGAGCTCGAAGCCGGCCGCGGTGACGTCGGCGGCGGCGATCTCGGCCCCGTGCGTCGCCAGCGCCTCGGCCACCGTGGCGCCGGGCGGCGGGTGAAAATCGCCGTCCTCGTCGCCGTCAGGGTGAGCGTCGCCGTAGTAGATCGACGGCAGCTCGACGCCGGGCAGCGCCCGGCCGAACCAGTGTCGCTCCACGTCGGCCATGTGGCGGACGAGGCCGAGAAGGGTCATGTCGCTCGGCGGGCAGGCGGCGAGGCGGGCCTGCTCCTCGGTGACGCCTTCGGCCTTGCGGACCAACACGGCGCGGAAGTAGTCGAGGAACCACTGCAGGGTCGCCCGCTCGCCGTCCTGGCGGTCGGTGTCCTCGGGCAGGGAGGTGGTCGGTCCGAGCACGATCGTCGACGGTACCCGTGCCGCGTGTGACACCCCCTGGTCAGTATCCATTGGCATGAAGACGAGGACGGTGCACACCTGCGTGGAGTGCGGCACGGCGCACCCGAAGTGGTCCGGGCAGTGCCATGGCTGCGGCGCGTGGAACTCGCTCGTCGAGGAGCAGCTGGCCTCGGCCGCTGACCAGAGTGCGTCGACGGGAGCGGCGCCGCTGGCGAGCGTCGACCTGCTCGGCGACATCGACGCCCTGCTCGCTCAGCCCCAGCCGACAGGTATCGGCGAGCTCGACCGCGTGCTCGGTGGTGGCATCGTGGCGGGTTCGGTCACGGTGCTCGGCGGGGAACCGGGCATCGGCAAGAGCACGCTGCTCCTGCAGCTGCTGGCGTGGTGGCCGGGCCCGACCCTGTACGTCAGCGCCGAGGAGAGCCCGCAACAGGTTCGCGCCCGGGCCGAGCGGCTCGACGCCACCCGCCCCGAGCTCTGGATCACCGCCGACGCCACGCTCGCCGGCATCATCGCCGCCATCGAGGCCACGGAGCCGCAGCTCGTCATCGTCGACAGCATCCAGACCGTCACCGATCCGAACGTCGCCGGCGGTGCGGGCTCCGTCGGCCAGGTGCGGTGGTGCGCGCAGCAGCTCGTCGCCGAGGCCAAGCGGCGCAACGTCGCCGTCGTGCTCGTCGGCCACGTCACCAAGGAGGGCGCGCTCGCCGGGCCCCGCCTGCTCGAGCACACCGTGGACACGGTGCTGTCGTTCGAGGGTGACCGCCACCACGCGCTGCGCGTGCTGCGCGCCGTCAAGCACCGCTTCGGTTCGACCGACGAGCTCGGGCTGTTCGAGATGACCGCCCAGGGGCTGCTAGGCGTGCCCGATCCCTCGAAGCTGTTCCTCGCCGACCGTCGCCCGTCGTCGCCGGGCTCAGTCGTCGCCGCGGCCATGGACGGTCAGCGTCCGCTCCTCGTTGAGATCCAGGCGCTGACCACTCCGGCACCGCCGATGGCGCCGCCGCGCCGGACCGCCCAGGGGCTCGACACCGGTCGCCTGGCCTTGCTCATCGCCGTGCTGCAGCAGCACACCGGCGTCCGCCTGGGCGGCTACGACGTCTATGCCTCGGCCGTCGGCGGCGTGCGGCTGTCGGAGCCTGGTGTCGACCTGGCTCTCCTCGTGGCGCTGGTCAGCGCAGGCAACGAACGGCCGATCGCCGAGGACCTGGTCGTCATCGGCGAGGTCGGACTCGGCGGCGAGGTCCGCCAGGTGGCCCACGTCGCCCGGCGGTTGGCCGAAGCGGCTCGCATGAAGTACGCCCGGGCCATCGTGCCGATGTCGTCGCCGGAGGTCCGCGGCATCGAGCTGATCCGGGTCCGCACCGCCGCCGAGGCGTCACTGGTGGCGAATCCCAGCCCGCGCCGCGAACGGGTGCCCTCGTAACCTCAGGAGGTGCCAGCACCGGCCATCCACGTCGAGGCCCTCGTCAAGAGCTTCAAGGTGCCCGTCCGCGAGGAGGGGCTGCGGGCGTCGCTGGCCAGCCTCGTGCGCCGCCAGCACCGTCTCGTGGAGGCCGTCGCCGGCATCGACTTCACGATCGAGCCCGGCGAGGTGGTCGGCTTCCTCGGCCCCAACGGCGCCGGTAAGACGACGACGCTGAAGATGCTGTCGGGCCTACTGCACCCGACGGGCGGCCAGGTGCGCGTGCTCGGGTACGAGCCCTTCGCCCGCCGGCCGGAGTACCTGCGGCGGATGACCCTCGTGATGGGCAACCGCAACCAGTTGCAGTGGGACCTCCCGGGCGTCGACAGCTTCGAGCTCCATCGTGCCGTGTACGGCATCCCGCGGGACGAGTTCGTGGCCATGCGCGACGAGCTCGTGGAGCTCCTCGAGCTCGGCGACCTCGTGACGAAGCCGGTCCGCAACCTCTCCCTCGGCGAGCGGATGAAGATGGAGATCGCCGACGCCCTGCTGCACCGGCCCGAGGTGCTGTTCCTCGACGAGCCGACGATCGGCCTGGACATCACCATGCAGCGCCGCATCCGGTCGTTCATCGCCGAGTACAACCGCCGCTCGGGCGCCACCGTGTTGCTGACCAGCCACTACATGGCCGACGTGCAGGCGCTGTGCCGGCGAGTGCTCGTCATCCACCACGGCCGGCTGCTGTTCGACGGCGATCTCGCCGCGCTGGCCAGCCGCTTCGCCACCCACAAGACGATCTCCGTGCGCTTGGCCGACGGGGCCGACGACGGCCCGCTCCATGCGCTCGGCGACGCCGTCACGGCCCAGGACGGGGCCGTCCAGATGCGCGTGCCGCGCCGCGACATGACGCGCATCGCGGCGCGGATCCTGGCCGACGTCGACGTCGTCGACATGACCATCGAGGACCCACCCATCGACGAGGTCATCGAACAAGTCTTCGCCAGCACGGCGGACGAGATGGCGAGATGAGCGAGCGA
>JACCUL010000547.1 GCA_013811855.1 Acidimicrobiia bacterium | reverse complement strand
GCGGGCGCGTCGTCGCTCTCGGTGCTGTGGGCGGTGACCGTGCTGGGCCTGCGACACCTGGCGCTCGGCGCGGCGATCCGTCCCCGCCTCGCCGGCGCGTCGGCGTCACGGCGGTTCGTCGCGGCGTGGTTCGTGATCGACGAGACCGTCGGGCTGGCCCTGACCAGCGACCGCAGCGCGTGGTCCGTGCTCACCGGCGCCGGCGGCGCGTGCTACGCCGCCTGGATCGCCGGCACGATCGTCGGCGCCTGCGGGGTTGCCGCCGTCGGGCTCCAGGCGCTCGCCGCCGCGGTGTTCCCGGTGCTGTTCATCGGGCTGGCCTCGATCATGGCGATCGGCACCCGCAGCGCCGTCACCGCGGTGCTCGCCGCGGCGTCGACGCTCGTCGTGCTCGTCGTCTGGCCCGGTCTCGGCGGTCTGGCCCCCGTCGCCGTCGCCGCCGTAGCTGCCGGGTACCGACCGTGACCGATGGGGTGTTGATCACCGTCGCCGCGGCGATCACGTACGTGAGCCGGGCTGCCGCGGTCGTGTTCCTGCCCGTCCCGACGGGCCGGCTGTTGTCGTTCGTCCGGCGGCTCCCCGCCCCACTGTTCGCCGGTCTCGCCGTGTTCGCGCTGGTCGGCGATCAGCCGACCGTGCCGGACCTGCCGGCCGCCTGCGCCGCCGGCGGCGCCATCGCCGCCGCCCCGTTCCGCTCGCTCGCCGTGACGTTGGCCGCCGGCCTCGCCGCGTTCGCCGTCGGCAGCCTGCTGGGGTGAGAAGCCAACCGACCGGAGGGTTCTTCCGCGACGGCAAACCCATCTCCTGGTGACCGCCCGCCCGCCCGGCCGTCGTCGCCGCCTTCGCCGAGGACGGCGTGCTCGAACTGCCGGGGATCAGCGCCGACCGCTCGTTCGCCGCGGACACGCGTGGCCCGCCGTGGACCGTATGGTGGCGATGCTCGGTCGTTCGCCGACGTGGCCCGACTGACGACGACCAGCACTACGTGCGAGGTGAGACATGATCGAGCGAATCGACCACGTCCAGCTGGCGATGCCGCCCGGTCAGGAAGACGTCGCGCGATGGTTCTACGGCGAGCTGCTGGGCATCCCGGAGACCCCGAAGCCCGGCCATCTCATTGGGCGCGGTGGCTGCTGGTTCGAACGCGGCGACGTGAAGGTCCATCTCGGGGTGGAACGGGAGTTCCGCCCGGCCCGCAGGGCGCACCCGGCCTTCCTCGTTCACGACCTTCCCTCTGTCATCGACCGCTTGGCCGCGGCCGGCATCGAGCTGGTCGACGACGAGCCGCTGGCCGGCTACCAGCGCGTCTACACGTACGACCCGTTCGGCAATCGCCTCGAGTTGATGGAGCCCGCTCATCGTCGTTGATCCAACGACGTCGTCGTGCTACGCCGCGCGCCGACGACCTGCCAGGTGGGCTCGAGCATGATGACGTACCCGCTCAGACGTCGCAGGTCTGCCGCGGCGTCGGCGCGCTGTCGGAGTCGAGGCACGTCGTCTCGTGCGTATCGGTCGTAGGCCTCGGGGTCCGGCCACCAGGTGGCGACCAGGTAGCGATGCTCGCCGGGTACGGCGAAGACGCCGCCCAGCACGCCGGCCGCGGACATGCCTGGGGCCCAGACCGTCCGCTGCGCTTCCATGAAGTGCTCGTCGCGTCCCTCATGGACCTCGCAGTCGGCCACGCGAAGCACCGTCCCAACCCCGATCGCGGCGCCGACCGATGCCGCCGCTCCCGGCACGGAGAGGATCACGGCACCCGTCGACGTCGTCAGCGGCCGATACGTGCCGCGTTGCGCAGCAGCATCGACGACCGCGTCGTGACGGGCGCCCATGAAGGACGTGTAGGCCTCGGCATCGGTCCACAATGCGAGGATCTGGGCGTCGCCGGTCAGGCTCCACCCGCCGACCTGACCGATCAACCCCGGTTGGTCGGCGATCATTGCCCAGCGCTGCTGGGCCGTCGAGAACGGCTGTCGCCGGCGGGCATCGACCGCACACGTCACCCACTTGACGAACACGACGCTCGACACCCGTCCTCTCGCTCGAACGGATGTCAGTCTGGCTCGCCACGAGACATCGTCTGCGCACCGACGCCACCGAAACCGGTCCTTCCGACGAAGGTCACGTCCGATGACCGTGCCGCCGTCGCTGCCCGCACCGAATGACGGTGACGGGAGCCGCCCGAGTATCCGTTCGATCCGCACGCGCCGGAGTTCGCCCGGCCCGCCCAGTACCGGCACGTGCTCAGCCACCTCTTCCACGTCCGCGCCGTGCACGAGCTCGAATCGTTGATCTCCCGGTGGGCGACCGTGCACCTCATGGGCTGGCCGGCGGACGGGTGGGAGCAGGTCCTTCTGCCGATCAAGGACTTCACCACCCGCGTCCCCGGGACCCCGGTCGCGCTCGCGCCGCCGTCGAGGTGGCAGCGATCCGCACCCGCATCGAGACGAACATCGCCGTGCGCCGCGGGCAGGCGACCGACGACCTCGCCTCCCATCTCATCGGGAGCACCATCGGATCACGACCGCTGTCGGATGACGAGATCGTGGCGCTTCGGCCGGTTCCTCACCGCACCGGCCGTGGTCGGCGAGCACGCCATCGGAACTGGCGAGAAGGTGTTCCTCCTGTGGGGTTCGGCCAACCGTGACACCCTCGACCGAGCGGCGTCCCGCATCTGGGTCAGCTTCAGATGAAGCGCAGACGTGGGTCGTTGTCGGGGTCGGGGTCGGGGTCGGCGGGTTCGGTGCGGAGGTGGTGCCAGCGCAGGCGGGCGCGGAGGTCGTCGAGGAAGGTCACCTTGCGCGTTGGGTCGGGTTGGGCGTGGTGGTCGTGGCGGTCGGCGTGGCGGTTGTGGGTCGGGCACTCGAGCCGGCCGTTGAACTGGCTGGTCTCACCACCGGCGGGGTGGCCGATGATGTGGTCGACGTCGCAGTCGTCCTTCGTCACGTCACAGGCCGAGGGGTGTTGGCAGTGACGGTCGCGCACCTTGACGGCGGTGCGCACGGCGCCGGTGAAGGTCCGCTTGTGCGACACCGAGGTGACCGTGCGCCGACCGTCGAACACGACGGTCTCGACGATCGCCGCGGGCAACCAGTCGACCAGGGCGCCCGGTGCGATGACGGTGCCGTTGGACAGCTCGCACAGCCGGGCCAAGGTGTCGTCACCGACGACCACGTTGAACAACGGCCGCGACGACACCCCGGTGGCCCCCGAGGAA
>JACCUL010000543.1 GCA_013811855.1 Acidimicrobiia bacterium | reverse complement strand
CGGCCTGCTGGGACGTGGCCTGACCCTCGGCCCAGCGCCCGTTGACGACGTGGACGACGCCGGCCGGCAGCGAGGCGCGGACCTGTCCGGCCGTGACGACCACGACGGGGCCGATGGCGGCCTCGACCGCGGCGGTGACGGCTCGCGTGAGCACGGCCCGTCCGCCGACCTCGGCGTCGAGCTTGTGACCGGGACCGGCGAACCGGGTGCCGGCACCGGCGGCGAGCACGACGGCGAACGTCCTCCGATCGGTGCGGTGCTCCCCCCGTGCGGTCACGACTGCCAGTCTCGCTCGTCCGGAGATGACAGCTGATCGACGAAGTTGACGAAAAGGTTGCGATCGTGTTGCGGATCATGACGATTCAGGGGTACGTTCGGCCGTTGCCCTTCCCCCGAGTGGGTCGACCGCCCACCTGTTGGGTGGCGGCGTCCCCCAGCCGTGAGGTCGTCGACACAATGCACCAACCCACTCGTCGATTGCTGTGACGAGGACCGTACGTCCTCGTCGGATCCTCGCCGCCGTGGTCGCCGCGGCCGCTGGCGTCCTCGCCGTCGGCGCGCCGGCCGACGCCGGGCCGCTGCCGACGTACATCCAGGGCGACCATCACTCGCCGGCCGTGGTCATGCTCGCCGCGCAGGCACTGCGCAGTTACGACCAGCTCGCCTTCGTGGGTGATCGCGAGAGCTACCTGAGGTACGTCGACCTTCGCGACGATGCGGCCGACGCCGTCGCCGGCGAGCTCGGGTTGCCGCGGCGTGACCTCCGCCAGGCGTGGGCCCGGGCCGACACCCCTCACCAGGTCGCCGTGCTCGCCGCGCTGACCCAGCTCGGCGTGGCGTACCAGTTCGCGACGTCGACCGAGGGCGTCGGCTTCGACTGCTCCGGCCTGACCGCGTACGCCTGGGGACGGGCCGGCGTCACGCTGGCCCGCCAGAGCGGCTCGCAGATCGGCGCCGCCGCGCCACGTGACTCGCTCAGCGCCGTGGCCGGCGACCTCATCCAGTACCCGGGCCACGTGATGATGTACCTCGGGGTGGACCAGGCCATCGTGCACGCGTCGAACCACGAGACGGACGTCGAGCTGAGCATCGTCGACCGCGACAGCCTCAACTGGGGCGACCCCACCGCCTGACCGTCGCGCCCCCGATCATCTGGGTGCGATCCGTCTCATTCGCGCTTCTGGGCGCGCCAGCGTCTCGGATGCGGGACGATGCGCACCCAGTTCGAGCCTGGCGCGGCGGCAGACGTCACGAGTACAGCGTCACGATCGCCGCGTCCGCCGCGGCGCGGCGGTCGATGGTGACGAGCGCACCGTCGACCAACACGGCCTCGGTGGCGACGCCGAGCGGCCGGCGCCACAGTTCGGTGCGGTCGAGGTCGTAGCCGACGACGGCACCCGGCGACGCGCCCCGCCCACGCGGGCTGCGGATGGCGATGAAGCCGTCGCCGGCGAACAGGCGCAGCGACGACGACCGCTGCAGCGTGGCCGGGCTGTCCCAGCGCGCTTCACCCGTCGCCGCGTCGACGACCTGCGGCGGCAGCGCCACGATCGACCCCGTCACCGCCGCCACGCCGACGAGTCGTCGCCGGGCCCCGACGTGCCAGTCCAACATCAAGGCGGAGTCCGACCACAGCTGGCGTAGCACGCCGTCGGTGGCGGCGAGCATCACGAGTCGATCGCCACGCTGGACGGCGACGAGCGCCCCGGACTCGTCGAGCGCTTCGAGCCCGATGCCGGTGGCGTCACCGGGTGGCGCGTTCAGCGCGATCGTCGAGCGGACCGCCCCGCCGGCATCGAGCAGATGGACGGCGTTGGCGACGGCGACCACGACGCCGGCCTCGGTGCTCGTGGCCGCGACGTCGGACGGGTCCGCCAGGCCGAGCGTCGACAGGTCGATGTCGGCGACGGGACGCAGCGACGCCCGGTCGACGAGCTCGATGCGATCGCCGTCACGGCGTTGCACGACCGAGCGGTTCCACGCCACGGCGTCGCCGGTGATCGAGGCCCGGACGTCGCCCGTCGCGGCGTCGAGCACGTCGAGGGTCCTGCGCGACGAGTCGTCGGCGGGGTGCGACACCAGCACCTGACCGCCGTCGATGACGACCTGCGTCGGCGCGTCCACCGCCCGAGTCCACACTCGGACTCCGTCGTCACGCCGGTACGCGCTCGCCGTCGTGGTCGCGTCGCCGTTCACCGCCACCGCCACGACCACCCCGCCCACGACGTCGAGGGCCGCGAGACGTGCGCCGCCGACCTCGGCCCGCCAGCGCACGTCACCCGTCGCGCCGTCCAGGGCGACGATCGCGTTCGGTCGGTCGTCGACGGCCAGCACGACGTCGTCGCTCGAGCCGGCGACCAACGAGACCGCCCGGCCGCCGATCGCCACCGACCAGCGTTCGCGCACGTCGACGGGCAGCCTGGGCCGCAGTGGGTCCGCGTCGGCGGCGCCGTCGTCGCCGGCGAGGGAGCGATAGCCGACCACCCCACCGAGGCCGAGCGCGGCCAAGACCGCTAGACCGATCGCCATCCGAATGCGGCGGCGGTCGCCACGGTGACCTGGAGCGGCAGGCGGCGCGGCGCTCGCGTGCGGCAGCTCGTCGGGCCGCCCGTACACGACCGTCCCGGTGAACCCGGGCCGCCACATGGCATGCGGGTCGTCATCGGTCATCCCGACGTCACCGTAACGACGCCGCGGTGTGTCCTCCGTTCAGGCGTGGATCGGGCCGGCGGTGTCCTTCAGCGACGGGGCATCGCGGCCGGTGCGGCGGGCGATGATCTCGGCGCAGATGGAGATGGCCGTCTCCTCCGGCGTCCTGGCGCCGATATCGAGCCCGATGGGCGACATCAGACGGGCCAGGTCCTCTGGGCGATCGATACCGGCCTCGGCCAGCCGCTCCAGCCGCTTCTCGTGCGTCGTGCGACTCCCCATCACCCCGACGTACCCGGCCCCGCTGCCCAGCGCACCGGCCACCGCGGGCACGTCGAACTTGGCGTCGTGGGTCAGCACGCACACGGCGTCGCGCGGTCCGAGGCTGCCGCGGCGCTCGTCGAAGAGTCGGCCCGGCCAGGCGACGATCACCTCGTCGGCCATCGGGAAGCGGCGGCGGGTGGCGAACACCTCGCGGGCGTCGCACACGGTCACCCTGTAGCCGAGCACCTTGGCGACGCGCGCCAGCGCCGCCGTGAAGTCGACGGCGCCGAAGATCCACATCTGCGGCGGTGGGGCGTATGACTCGACGTACACCCGGACCACCGGCGAGCCCTCCAGGTCCTCGGGGGTCGTCTCGCCGTGCGGCCCGTAGTTGCGCACGCCGGAGCGCGCCGCTTCCAGCTCGGCCAGCGCGTCGCGCGCGACGACACGATCGAGTTGGGCGTCGCCGAGCGTGCCGACGGCCGGCCCGTCGGGCACGACGAGCATCGTCGCGGCGCGCGTCGGGCCATCGATGACGGTGGCCAGCGCGACCGACTGCTCGGCCCGGATGCGATCGCGCAACAGTTCGTCGATCACGCCCGACTCGAGCGGCTGGATGAACAGGCGGATCGTGCCGCCGCAGGTGAGCCCGACGGCGAAGGCCTCGTCGTCGCTGTACCCGAACGTCACGACCCGCGGATCGGCCTCGCCGGCCAGGATCGCCAGCGCCTCGGAGACGACGGCGCCCTCGACACACCCACCGCTGACGCTGCCGGCGACCTCGCCGGCGTCGTTCACCGCCATCGCCGCGCCGGGCCCGCGGGGCCCGCTGCCGTCGACGTCGACGACGCGGGCCAGCGCCACCTTGCGCCCGGCGTCGCGCCACCGGTCGAGGTCGTCGAACAGCTCACGCACCAGCAGGACCCTACGGTTCGTCCAGCACCGCGGCCAGGTGTTCCAGCGCCTCGATCGAGTGGCCCTCGACGAAGCGGTCGATGTGGGGCAGCGCGGCGGCCATGCCGCGGGCCAGCGGCGCGTAGCCCGGCGTGACCTTCAGCGGGTTGACCCACACGAGCCGGTGGGCGACCCGCCGCAGCCGTTGCATCTGCTGGGCCAGCTCGACGGGGTCGCCGCGGTCCCAGCCGTCGGACAGGATCACGACCACGGCGCCCCTGGCCATGCCCCGCACACCCCAACGGTCGTTGAACGCCCGCAGCCCGCCGCCGAGCCTGGTGCCGCCGGACCAGTCGACGACGCGGTCGGCGGCCCGCTCCAGCGCCCGGTCGGGATCGCGGGTCCCGAGCTCGCGGGTCAGGCGGGTCAGGCGGGTGCCGAGCGCGAACGCCTCGACGCGCTGACGGCCGGCGACCGCGGCATGGACGAATCGCAGCATCGCTCGGGCGTACGGCTCCATCGAGCCGCTGACGTCGAGCAGCAGCACGAGCCGGCGGTGACGCAGCGACGGCGCGCGGTGGTGGCGGCGCATCGTCTCGCCGCCGGTGCGCAGCGAGGCTCGCAC
>JACCUL010000500.1 GCA_013811855.1 Acidimicrobiia bacterium | reverse complement strand
GCTCGACGCCGCCCAGACGCCGATGACGCCGAACAGGCCGATGCCGACGGCGCCGGCGACCAACGAGCGCCGAAACGTGACGATGCCGACGACCGCGGCGTACAGCGCGAGGAAGACGCCGATCCCGACGAGCAGCGCCACCTTGTCGTTGGTGCCGAACGTGTTGATGGCGAACTCTTTGAGGAACGGCGGCGCGGCGTCGACGACCCGGTCGCCGACGTCGAGGACCGGCGAGCGCCACTGGCGGTTCAGCCCGGCGACGAGCTCGGCGACGGCCAGGGCCACGCCGGCGACGACGAGCCCGGCGAACGCGGCGAGGAGTCGGGGGGTACTGCGCCGAGCCGGCGGTTCGACGGCGGGCGGTGCGGTCTCCACCGCGTCGTGGAGAGAGAGGTTCACACGCCGAGGTTCGTCGCCGGCGACCCGCCGGATGGCCCCCGTGTGGGTGATCAGGCGTCGTGCAGCGGCTCGAAGTCGAACCGTTCACCCTCGTCCCAGGCCCGACGCTGGTTGCCGTACGTCGGGATCCCGCCGGCGTCGCGCAGCAACTTCGCCAGGTGCATCAGGTTCCACGTCATGAACGTCGTGTTGCGGTTCGTGAAGTCGTTCTCGGGACCACCGCTGCCCTCGTCGAGGTACGAGGGGCCCGGACCGGCCTCCCCGATCCACCCGGCGTCGGCCTGCGGTGGGATGACGTAACCGATGTGCTGCAGGCTGTAGAGGATGTTCATCGTGCAGTGCTTGATGCCGTCCTCGTTGCCGGTGATGAGCGCCCCGCCGACCTTGCCGTAGAAGGCGTACTGGCCGGCCGGGTTGAGCTCGCTGGAGTTGCCGTAGAGCCGCTCGATGACCCGCTTCGTCACGCTGGAGTTGTCGCCAAGCCAGATCGGTCCGCAGATGACGAGGATGTCGCTGGCCTGCACGCGCTCGTAGAACTCCGGCCACTCGTCGCTGGCCCAGCCGTGCTCGGTCATGTCCGGGTACACGCCGGTGGCGATCTCGTGGTCGACGGCCCGGAGCACCTCGACCTCGACGCCGTGCTTGCGCATGATCGCGGTGCTCAGCTCGAGCAGCCCCTCGGTGTGGCTGCGTTCCGGCGAGCGCTTCAGCGTGCAGTTGATGTACATCGCGCGGAGCCCGGTGAAGTCGTGGTCGGCCATGGCGACCAGTCTGACGCAGCTCGGCGCGCGCTCAGTTCCGGAGCAAGCGCAGGACGGCGCGCTCGATGCGATCGCGGTCGCGCTCGACGCGGGCCGGCGTGCGCCGACCCGTGCCGAGGCGGGCCAGGGTCGGGGCGATGGTCGCGCCGTCCTCGTAGCGATCGATGACGCGAGGATCGACGTAGGACGAGCGGGCCACGGTCGGCGTGTTGCCGAGGTAGCCAGCGACCTCGACCATCGCCGCCTTGACCGCCCGCTTGGTCGCCGTCGCCGACCGCCGGTCGTCGAGCTTTCCCGCCAGGGCCACTGCCGCCAGCACCGTGGCGTGCCAGGTGCGGAAGTCCTTGGCCGACACGTCGGCGCCGACGACGTCCTTGACGTAGGCGTTGATGTCGGCGGAGGAGATGTCCCGCCACCGGCGCCCGTCCCGGTAGGCCAGCAGCTCTGGCCCTCCACCGCGACGCCGGCGCAGCTCCTCGACCGCCGTCCGAACCGCGTCGTCGGTGACCGCGACGAGCCGCTCCTGGCTCGACTTGGCGGTGTATTCGAAGACGACCTCGCGGCCGACGATGCTGACATGCTGCTTCTCGATGGTGGCCAGCCCGTAGCTGCCGTGCTCCTCGGCGTAGGCCTCGCCGCCGATGCGGAAGAAGCCGAGGTCGAGCAGGCGGAAGGCCGTGCCGAGGGCCCGCTGGCGGGGCATGCCGGGCAGAGCCAGGTGTTCGGCCACGACGGCGCGGGCGGGCCGCAGGCGGGCCGCGATGGCGAGGACGTGATCGTGCTTGGACTTGTCGCGCTGCTCGCGCCAGGCGGGGTGGTACAGGTACTGGCGGCGGCCGGCGGCGTCGGTCCCGAGCGCCTGGATGTGCCCGTTGGCGATCGGGCTGATCCACACATCGGTCCACGCCGGTGGGATGGCCAGTGCCTTGATCCGCGCCGCCGCCTCGACCGGCAGCCGGGCCCCGTCCTCGTCGAGGTAGACGAACCCCGATCCGGCGCGGCGCCGGGACCACCCCGGCGAACGCGGCGCGACCCGCCGGAGCCGGGTCATCGAACACCGTCACACGTCACTGCTCGCCGACGCTACGCAGGCCACGGGTCGACCGACACGACTTCACTACGGTGGGTGGCCCCACGACCGGAGGGTGCCGAATGTCAGCGACCGTCTCGTCCGTCCCCGAGGCCACCGGCCCACTGATCGGCGACCGCTACCTCGCCGGCAACTTTGCTCCCGTCGACACGGAAGTCACGGCATTCGACCTGCCCGTGCTCCACGGCGCCATCCCGGCCGTGCTCGACGGGCGGTACCTGCGCAACGGGCCCAACCCGTTCGCCGGCGAGGACCCCTCGGCGTACCACTGGTTCACCGGCGCCGGCATGGTGCACGGTGTCCGGCTGCGTGACGGGAAGGCGGAGTGGTACCGCAACCGATGGGTGCGCTCGCCGCAGGTTGCCCGGCAGCTGGGCGAGGTGCCGCCGGAGAACCCGTGGGACGACGATGGCGTGTTCGCCGCCAACACCAACGTCGTGGACATCGGCGGCACGACGATGGCGATCGTCGAAGCGGGTGGACCGCCGATCGAGCTCTCCGACGAGCTGGAGACACTGCGCGTCGGCAACCTCGACGGCACGTTGCCCAAGGCGTTCTCGGCCCACCCCAAGCGCAACCCGGCGACCGGCGAGCTGCACGTGGCCGCCTACTGGTGGGGCTGGGGCAACCAGATTCAGTACCTCGTCGTCGGTACGGACGGGCGGGTGCGCACCGCCGTCGACGTGCCGCTGCCGGGAGCACCGATGGTCCACGACCTCGCCATCACCGAACGATGGGCGGTGCTCTTCGACCTGCCGTGCCTGTTCGACCTCGAGGCGGCGATGGGCGGCGCCCGGCTGCCGTACACGTGGCAGCCCGACTACGGCGCCCGGCTCGGCCTGCTGCCCATCGACGGATCGGGGGAGGCGCGGTGGTTCGAGATCGAGCCGTGCTACGTGTACCACCCGCTCAACGCGTACGAGGACGCGCAGGGGCGCGTCGTGCTGGACGTCGCCCGCCACCGGTCGACGTTCGCCGGCGACCGTCACGGCCCCAACGAGGGCTCGGTCACGCTGGACCGCTACGCGCTCGACCCGGCGACGGGCGCCGTCGGCCACGACCGCCTCGACGACCGGTCGCAGGAGTTTCCCCGCCACGACGAGCGCGTCCTCGGCCGGGCCTACCGCTACGGCTACACCGCCGGGTTCGACAGCGACGGGCGACATCTCTCGATGCGCGGCGCCTACAAGCACGACCTCGTCGCCGCCACGAGCACGGCGCACGACTACGGGCCGGGACGATCGACGGGCGAGCTCGTCTTCGTCCCCGAATCTCCCGACGCCGCCGAGGACGACGGCTGGCTGATGTCGTTCGTCCACGACGCCACCGACGACCACAGCGAGCTGGTCATCCTCCACGCCCAGGACGTCGGCGGCGACCCCGTCGCCCGCATCGCCCTCCCCCAGCGGGTGCCGATGGGCTTCCACGGCAACTGGATCCCCACCCCGGCCTGAAGACGGCGAACTGCTGTTTGCAACCGACCGGTTCCGGCCGGTTTCAGCCAACAGAACGGCCCGTCAGCGGAAGTTCTCGAAGTACCGGCTCGGCGTCGGCCCCCGCTGGCCCTGGTACTTGGAGCCCCGGGCCCCCTTGCCGTAGGGCTGGTCGGCGGGCGTCGTCATCTCCATGAAGCTGATCTGGCCGATCTTCATCCCCGGGTAGATCGTGATCGGCAGGCTGGCGACGTTGGCCAGCTCCAGCGTCACGTGCCCATCGAAACCGGCGTCGATGAAGCCGGCCGTCGAATGGATGAGCAACCCCAACCGGCCGAGCGACGACTTGCCTTCGACGCGCCCCACGAGGTCATCGGGCACGCCGATGCGCTCGAGCGTGGAGCCGAGCACGAACTCGCCGGGATGGAGCATGAACACACCGTCGGGCGGGATCTCGATCAGCTCGGTCAGGGCCGTGAGGTCCTCCTTGACGTCGATGACGCCGGCCGTGTGGTTGCGGAAGACCCGGAAGAGGGCGTCGACGCGCACGTCGATCGACGACGGCTGCACGTTGTGCTCGTCGTACGGGTCGACCACGATGCGCTCGGACTCGATCGCCTGACGCAGCGACCGGTCCGACAGGATCACGACGGGCAACCTAGCCAGCCCCAGGGACCCGCTTCTGCGTATCCGAACCTGCGCCGTTCGTGAAGGTTCCGGCACACAGAGCGCCGTGCGCGCTCGGGCGGGACCGCTAGTCTCGGGCGCCTCGGCGGATGTAGTTCAATGGCAGAACATCAGCTTCCCAAGCTGAATACGGGGGTTCGATTCCCCTCATCCGCTCCGAACTAAACCCCAGCTAGATGGCACTTTTTGAGGATCCACAGGGTGTGGATACCCGGTCGGAAGGCCGAGCGTGCCACATTTGTGCCACAGCGTTCGAGCTACGCTCACCGCGTGGCCCGTCGACCGTGGGGGAACGCCCGCAAGCTGCCGTCCGGACGCTGGCAGGCGCGTTACCAGATCAAGGGCATCTGGCGGACCGCTCCTGAGACGTTCCGCACGAAGGGCCTCGCCGACAGCTGGCTCGCCGCCACCCGCACCGACCTCGAGCGCGGCAACTGGATCGACCCGGAAGCCGGCAAGGTCCCGCTGGCCGACTACGCCACGACGTGGCTGAACCACAAGCCAGACATCCGGCCCCGTACCCGCGAGCTCTACGAGGACCAGCTCCGCCTCCACATCCTCCCGACGCTCGGCGCCATCGAGCTGACCTCCATCACCCCGGTCACGGTTCGCACCTGGCGGGCCGACAAGCTGAGCGCCGGCACGGGCGCCTCGGCCATGTCCAAGTGCTACCGGTTGCTGCACGCCATCTTCGCGACCGCTCTTGAGGACAGCCTCGTCCCGCGAAACCCGTGCGTAATCAAGGGAGCCTCCGTCGAGCGACCGAAGGAGCGTCCGATCGCCTCCATCGAGCAGGTCTACGCGCTGGCCGATGCGATCGCACCCCGCTGGCGGGCGATCATCCTGCTCGCCACGTTCTGCGGCCTGCGCCAGGGCGAGCTGCGGGCCCTTCGACGACGCCACATCGACCTCGACGCCGCCACCGTGACCGTCGCCGAGCAGTACCAACAGCTCCGCGACGGCACCCTCGTCGTCGGGCCGCCGAAGACCGAGGCCGGCATCCGGACCGTCGCCATCCCCGCGATCATCGTCCCGGACCTCGCCGCGCACCTGGACGAGTTCACAGCGCCCGGGCCCGACAGCCTCATCTTCCCGGGCGAGGCCGATCGGCCGTTCCGCACGGCGACCCTTCACCAGGACTGGACGGCTGCGCGCCGCACTGTCGGAGTGGAAGGTCTCCACTTCCACGATCTCCGGCACACCGGCAACACCCTCACCGCGGCCACCGGTGCGAGCACCAAGGAGCTGATGGCCCGCATGGGCCACGCCTCGCCGCGGGCAGCGCTGATCTACCAGCACGCAACCCGTGACCGCGACGCCGAGATCGCCGCCGGGCTCAGCAACCTGATCGAAGCCCGGCGTCCCAGCCAGTAGGCCCCACTCCGTCAATCGCGATTGGCTCAGGCGACGGCCGCTGCGAACGCTGTGTAGAGGTCAGCCGGCAGCCGATGGTGCAGTCGCCAGGTGATGGCGATCGGACGGTCGCGCTCGTGTCGCACGTAGGTCGCCGTGTCCCAAGGACCGCCGGGTCGTGGCCACGCCGACATGCCTGATTGGCGCGGGCTGCCGTCCGCCTCGGCCGTCGTTCGGTGCTTACCTTCGGGCGCGGCCGACGTTGTTCAGCCCGACCAGTGACGCTCCGGCCGGGCGCTCGCGACAGCAAGCACGCCTGGGGTTGCACGCCTCAAGGGCGCCGCGTCTCCGGCGTTCGAGGACGGTCGATCGATCGGGTCGTGCCCGTGGATATCGGATGGTCCAAAGTCAGCGCCCAATGCGGCCTCCCCGGCGGCGCGCCTGGTCGTGGGGTGCTCGATCACCGCACAAGGCGTCGGGACGGGCCGGGTCAGCGCGTGTCGGACGGCTTCGGCCGCTGCTCGGTGCCGGCGGCCAGGAGAGCGACGACCTCGGCGATACGGGCCTGGCGACGATCGGGGCTGCGCTTGGTGGCGTCGATGTAGCGAAGGTAGGCACGTCGGTAGAACTGGGGCGATCGAGTCCCAGCAGACGGCGGCGGCCGGTTCGGCGCGGCGTGCTTGAACCGCTCGGCGACGGTCACGGGCTGATCCTCGGACCAGTTCCCTCGCCGCTCTACGAGCTCGGTCCCACGCTGCGCGTAGATGAGGTCGATTCGCTCGGTGCGGTCGATCTCGACGACGCGCGACAGACCCGACTGACGACCATGGACCTGGCGTGTCACCTCGGCTGGGACCGTGGTGAAGGGAGTTGCAGACGTCGCAGCCTGGCGTCTTCGCTGCGATAGACCCAAATCTGGCTCGATTTCGAGAGCGGCGATGCGCCACGGCGGCGATGCTGAGCGACGAATTCCGTCTTATTCCAGGCCATTGGGGTCCGATGCCTCCCGTACTGGTGAGCCAATACAAGATAGTTCGTCATAGGGCGTCTCGGTCGGCGGCGGGTCGGGCACGGCCGCTTAGTCCGTCCAGTTACTCAAACCTGAACCTCGCCCGACCCCAAGCCGCCGCGAGGGGGGGTCCAACAGAAGACCAAAGTGTTCGAATGCATCGACGACTGATGCTGATCCATCGGCCGCCATCCACCCGACCGGCGCGAGAAACGGGGGATGCAAGCGGAGGTGCGCCGTCCCGTCTATCCCTGATCGCGCTCGAGCGGGATCGGTTCCTTCGGCGGCTCCTCGAGCTCGGCGAGCGTCAACGGTGACGGTGCGAGCAGTTCCTGGTCCGACGGACTGAGCATCGGGAACGTGACGGTGTCGTCGGCCGCAACTGGTCCGAAGAATGCGCCGTCCTCCAAGACGTTGTATAGACCGGGTTCGTCCCACATCACCGACCCAGCCTCGAGGATGACCACGATTCGACCCAAATCAATCAGCTCGGACTGCGCCCACTCCAAGTCGACGGGCGACGGGATCGACAGCCCGAACTCGACGAACGCGGGTATCTCGGCCGCTGGGTCGGCGGCGATGCCGTGTTCAACATCCATCGTGACGAAGATCGTGGAGATCATCGCTCGCTCGTCGTTGAACGCGAGGTCGATCCGCGTCTCTCGCTCGTCGGTGAACTCCCAAGCGAACGAACCGCCCGCTCGCACGCCCTCGACCTGTCCAACCACGTACAGATCCGACACCCGACGCTCCTCACCGTCGACGAGGTAGCACACATTAGGCATCGCTTCCTCGATCGTCCGGTAGGCGGGACGAATGTGTTCTGCCGATCGGATTCGTGCTGCGAGCCGGCCAAGCGGACTCACATCGTCGCGAGGCTCGATGCTCGTCGGGAGGGCAGGCGTGCCCTCCGTCGGCGCTGATGTGTCGTGGTCCGTGGTCGATCCGGGGTCACCGCAACCTGCGAAGGTGAACATCGCCAAGAGGCAGGCGGGCCACCAAACCTTGTGTGGTGTTAGGGGGTGAGGCAGAGACATGCGATGTGCCCCTTGTCGTGATCGCTGTAGACGCGAGGGGTGTTCTCGAGAATTGTTGCTGGCATGCAACTCCCGCTTCCACTGCGGTGGTCCAGGCCGAGTGCATGACCAGTTTCCTGGCATACCAGAACGCGGCGAAAGTCAATGTTGGGTGGATCGTTAACGTCGTTTGCCCAATTGGTGCTGAGATGGACATCAGCGCGATCACACGTACCCGTAGCGCTCTCGTACCGACACTCGGTCAGTCCAGCTATGGCGCTCGAGCCACCCGGCCACCAGTCAAACCCACAGTAGCTGCCATAATTGGAGTCGTGGTACACGATGTCCGTATGTGTATCTGCCGACTGAAGCTCAGTGATCGAGCCGACTGCAGTGGGATCTACGGAGAAGTTCATGACCCAATTGACCTCATCGTTATACTTTGAAGTCAACTGATACCGGCGGTACGTAAGTGTCAGATTATCGGTCATGTTTGGTCCAGCGCACCCATCCGGATTACTGATCCCCGTGGCGCCATACCAGTTCGTCGCCTCAACATTGACTGAGCGCACCGGAATCAACACCACGACAGTGACGATTGCTGCCAGCACGGTCCAAAATCGCACGATCGTCCCTCCGAATCGCTCTAAGGGCGAAGACTATCATCTCCCCGCTCGCTCGCGGCCGACACGAGTCGACCTTCTTGGGCAGCCCCAACAACCACCGACGAACGGAGCGCACGCTGGCTGTCCGTGAGGTCTCCGTCCGACCACAACCCTGCCCACCATCACCGCGTCCGTGAGACCTCTCTGGAGTTCCCCGCTTTTCCGGACAGGTTGGTGTGGAAATTGGGATCACGCCGCAGATCCGTTGTGGCGGGTTCTGTCGTACGTGACGGGGTCGAGCATGCCGAGGCTCGAGTGCCGGCGCTGGGTGTGGTAGATGACCTCGATCCATCGAAGATCGCATGCGCCAGCTGCTTGCAGGACCTCCAGCGGTGCCGCTCGAGCGGGCATCTCGGACTCCTTCCCGCGGCCTCGACTGCAGACCGTAAGTGTCTGGGGCGGGGGAACTCCAGCGTGATCGTTTGAACGCCTGGTGTTGCGTCTACAGCCGGAGCTCGGGACCGGAGTGTTCGAGCGTTGGTGGTCGACGGTCGGCGATGTGTAGGTCGAGGCCCGCTGTAGCGGCCCAGGTCTGGATGACCTGGGCGAGCGCACGGTGGTGGTCGCCCCGATCGGTTCCGGTGGTGCCGCCGAGGGTGTGCACGGTGTCGCGCAGCTTGGTGGCGGTGATGGTGTCGCCGCTGGCCCATCGCTGCCATGCGACAAGAGCGGCCGCGGTCAGCGTCAGGTCGGGGATCCGTTGGTCGACGGGGTCGAGCTGGGTGGCGAGGTCGTGATGTCGGAGTTGGGTGCGAGCGTCCTCGACGCTGGTGACTGCGGCGTGGTAGCGCTCGAGGTCTGCGGCGGCGTGGTGCTCGGTTCGTTGGAGGAGCGCGGTTGCCCGGTCGAGCACCCGTTCGGCGATGTCGAGCTCACGGCGCGCCTCGCGCCGGTGGCGCCGACCACCGTGATTCACGCGACGTTGCGCATCTGCGTGGTTCACGCCGGCCTGGTCGGCTCGCTTCGCATCGACGGCGAGCAACGCTCGCTGTGGAGCCGTCGCCCGGGTGATAACGGCGAGGTCAGCCTCAGCTGTGGTGACTGCGGCTGCCCGTCGCGCTCGTTCGGCGGTGCGTGATTCGACGCTGCGCTGGGCGGCGGCGAGGGCATGTCGGGCGTCGGCGAGCACGTCGGCGAACCATTCCGGGATCCGACAACGACCCGGCTGGCCTGAGGTGGTCGTCGGACGGGTTGCGATTGCCGGCTGTTGGGCGGCGAGAGTGCGGCGTTGCGTGACGGCGGGGATGTCGGCGCGGTCGACCGCGAGGATGGTGTCGAGGACGTCGCGGGCTTCGGCGACGTCATGTGTTTCGGTGATGACGCAGATCAGGTTCTGGTCGCGGCCGCGGGTGACCCCGACGTACAGCCCGCGCCGCGTCGTTGCTTGCGAGGCGAGCTCGATGCCGGCGGTGACGGTGGCCGACTGGTAGCCGTGTTCGGTCGCCGCATAGCCGAGGCGGACATGGTGACGTACGTACTCGACCGGCAGGGTGACCGTGCCGCGCCCCTGTTCCGGCTTGACGGTCAACGCGCCGTCGGAACAGATGGCGGTGACGGTCCACGTCTCCCGGTTCCGGACCGGCTCCCCTGCGGTGGTGATCAGCCGGCGGTCGTTGCGACGAGTGGCGATCAGGTCGCCGGGACAAGCCCGTTCGCCACCGGCGATCATGACCGACACATCCGGTCCGAGATGACCGGCGGTGATCCGGGCGGCTTGGACGGCGGTGTTGATGGCGTTGACGTGGTCGTTGCTCGAGGCGACCATTGCTGTCGTCTGCCCGGCCTGGTGGTGGTCGATCCATGTGGTGGCGATGCGGTCCAGGTGGTCGTCGAGGGTGCCAGCGATAAGCCGGCCGTAGGCCTCGTAGGCGTCGAGGCCGCGAGGGTTGCCGGCGCGAACCATCAGCGACGCGGCGGCTTCCCACGACTGGCTGAACCGGTGGATCTGCTCCAACTCCTCGACCCTGCCGGTGGCGACCAGTTCGTGGAATAGGCCGCCGCGGCCGACGGCCTGCAACTGGCGGTGATCACCGACCACAGCGAGCCGCCACCGCTGTCGCTGGGCAAGGGTGGCGAGCTGGTAGAGGGCGGGAGTCGAGATCATGCCGGCCTCGTCCACGACCACCGTCGTCCCGACCGGCAACCGCCAACGATCGCCTGCCGCCCGGTCGGGCCGGTCCCATTCGTAGAGCAGCTTGGCGACGGTGTCGGCCACGATGCCGGTGTCGTGTTCGAGAGTGCGGGCGGCCTTGGCGGTCGGGGCCAACCCGAACGTCGGCCGTCGCTGCCGGCGCAGGTCGTCGACGGCGGCGCGCAGCATCCGCGTTTTGCCCGCACCGGCCGGACCGACCACCAACACCAGCCCATCGTCACCCGCCACCGCCGCCGCAGCGTCGCCCTGCAACACATCCAGCCCGCCCCGATCGACAGTCATCGACGGAGCCGGCGGGTCCATCTGCGCTTCGATCACCCACGTCAGGATGTGCTCTTCCTGGGCCAGCACCATCTCGGAGGTGAACCGTGGCGCGGTCGGTTCGATCCACACCGACCGACCGTCCGATGACCGCCGCAGCGACCTGTCGATGGGGTCAAGGTCGACCAGGTCCTCGATCACCCGATCCGCGTACCGTTCGATGGCATCACGCCAACGGCGCCCCGACAGCCGCGACACCGGACGCTGGACATCGCAGATCGCCTGGAGCACATCCGCTCGGCCCCACGACGAACGCTGCGCCGACACCGCCGCCACGACCTCGCTGATGGTCACTACCGCGGCCGGCGTCGGGTTGCGGGCGGCCTGTTCGATGTCGTCATGGAGCCGGTCGACGGTCCAGCCGACCTCAGCAGCCTCGTTCAGCCATCGTCCCGCCAGACCAGCAGCACCGTGGCCGGACTTGCGGGACCGGGTGTCGGCCGCTGCCTCACGAGACATCGCGGCCCGTTCCCACCGCGACGGATCCCGGCCATGGCGGTGACGGAACTCGGCGACCTTGCCGGCAAGGGCCACGTCGATGTCGCCGCTGCGCTTGGAGAACACGGCGATCAGCTCATCAGGAACACCGGCGATCTCGGCCTGACCGTTGACGATCGGCCGCCACTCGACCCCGAACCGGTGGGTCAGCTCGGCGCGCAGCACCGACTGATACAAGCCGCCCAGCATCCGCTGGTGCCGCTTCAAGTACCTGGCATCGAGGGCCAGCCACCGTCCTTCGGCGGTCTGCACCTTCGCTGAGATCACCGCGTGCGTGTGCAGCTGAGGGTCATCGGCCCTCGACGTCGTCTGGCGGAACGTCGCCACCGTCAACCCGTTCGTGTCGGGATGCAACCGGCCGCCGTCGCGGCGGATGCGGGTTGTCGATCCGAGCCGCTCAAGGTGCGCGAGCGCGGCGGAGACGGCAACGTCATGTGCGTCGAGGAGGCGACGGTCACCGGTCAACGCCCACCACACCGACAGCGTCTTCGGCGCCGAGAACGTCGCGTCGAACCCCGACACCGCCTTGATCATCCTCCCGTCGGACGTGAACCGGTCCAACAGCTCCCGACCCAGCGGCGTCCCAGAAACGGGATCACGGCCCGACAACAACAGCTCCAACGCCTCGACACCAACCGTGCCCGACAGCCCCAGCCCGGCAGCCTGCCGACCGGACCACACCCCCGGGACCTCCCCCGGCGCCGCCGTCAAGTAGTGCGCGTAATACGCCGCCGTCGCCGCCGCCGACGACGCGAACAGAGTCGTCACCCGCAACATCAGCGCACACCCGCCCGACGCCCGCCGGCGGGCACTTGTCTGAACTTCCTGATTCGGCTTTCGGGAATGGCTGGGGGCATGGGGGACTCCTCAGGGCTGAGGGAGCAGCTGGAGCTGCTCGACCTCGGATGGCTTGGAACGGGAGGGCGCTGCGGAGGAGCGAGGACCTTGGCGATTGGCAGAGCGGAGGCTCTGATCGGGCGTCGCAGCGAGAGCTTCAACAGAACTGATCGCAGTGGGCGGGACGGTGAGGCGGTAGCCGGCGCCGGCGAAGCGGCCGTTGCCGGCGCGACGCTGCTC
>JACCUL010000497.1 GCA_013811855.1 Acidimicrobiia bacterium | reverse complement strand
GCGCCAAGGGCCGCGGCCTGCTCACCGGGCGCGAGCAAGAGGTGCTGCACCTCGTCGGCGCCGGCTTGTCCAACCCCGAGATCGCGGCCCGCGTCCACGTCAGCCGCAAGACCGCCGCCCACCACGTCAGCAACGTGCTGGCCAAGCTGCACCTCCGCAACCGCGCCGAAGCGGCGGCCTACGCCGCCACCGCGGGCCGTCCAGTGTCGGGGTGCGGACGGATGGGTCACCTGCCCGATGCTCTTGGCGGCCGGTTGGGCGCACCATCGACGTCATGACCACTTCACCACCGTCGGAGACCTTCCAGATCCCGCTCGACGCGGCCGAGTTCTATGAGTCGGCGTTCGTCCCCGCATTCTTCGCCCAGTGGGCGCCGATCCTCTGCGACGCCGCCGAGCTCACCACCGGCCAGCGGGTGCTCGACGTCGCCTGCGGCACCGGCATCGTCACCCGGACGGCGGCCGATCGCGTCGCACCGGACGGGACCGTCGTCGGCGTCGACGTCAACGAGTCGATGTTGACCGTCGCGCGGCGTGTGCGACCCGACCTCGACTTCCGCCAGGGCGACGCCGCCGCGCTGCCGTTCCCGGACGGGACCTTCGACGTCGCGCTCTGCCAGATGGCGCTGATGTTCTTCCCCGACCGCGCCGCCGCGCTCGGAGAGATGGCGCGTGTGACGGCTCGCGGGGGCACGGTGGCCGTCGCCGTCCCGGACGCCCTCGGGACCCAGGTCGCGTTCGCCCTGTTCGTCGCCGCCGCCGCCCGCCACGCCGGACCGGAGGCGATGGCGCTGCTCGGCACGTACTTCGCCTGTGGCGAGCTGGCCGATGTCACCGCGCTCGCCGAGTCCGCCGGCCTCACCGTCGTCGACGCCCGAACCCACCTCGGCACGTACCGCGCGCCGTCCGTCGACGCGTTCGTGACCACCGAGGTCGAGAGCACCCCGTTGGTCGAGCGGATGTCGGCCGAGGTGTACGCCCTGTTACGGGCCGACACCCACGAGGTGCTGGCGCCGTTCGTGGAACCCGACGGCAACGTCGAGGCGCCGTTCGGGACCATCGTCGTGGCCGCCCGGCGAGCGTGACGTCAATCGGCCGAAGTGGGACCCCAACCAGGCAACCTTGCCGCATCTGGGTCACACTTCGGCGGCGCCGCCGGTGTCGAGCTATCAGTTGGTCGGTTCGAGGATGTCGAGGCCATGGCGGACGAGCTTGCCGGTAGCGTTGCGCGGCAGCTCGTCGACGAGGAGGATCTTGGTCGGGCACTTGTACCGGGCGAGGCGGTCACGGGCGTAGTCGACGAGTGCGTCCTCGTCGCTCGTGGCGCCCGGTCGCAGCACGACGAACGCCTTGACGGCCTCGCCCGTGTGCGGATGGGGCACGCCGATCACGCCGACCTCGGCGACGTCCGGATGGCCGGCGAGCACGTCTTCGACCTCGGCCGGGAACACGTTGAAGCCCAAGACGATGATCAGGTCCTTCGCCCGGTCGACGAGGTACAGCCGCCCGTCGGTGTCGCACATGCCGATGTCCCCCGTGCGCAGCCAGCCGTCGGGCGTCAGCACCCGGCCGGTGGCGTCGGGGTCGTCGAGGTAGCCGGCGAAGACGTTGGCGCCGCGGACCAAGATCTCGCCGGCGTCCCCGACGAGCGCGTCGCCGCCGTCGTCGTCCACGATGCGCAGCTCGATGCCGCCGAGCACCCGGCCGACGGAGCCGAAGCGCGGCTCGAGGCCGACCGACGACGTGACGACCGGCGAGGCCTCGGTCAGCCCGTACCCCTCGTGGATCGTGACGCCGAAGTGCTCGCGCATCCGCTCGGACACCGACACCGGCAGCTTCGCCGCACCGGAGAGAGCGAGCCGCACGGTGGCGAACGCATCGGCCGGGGCCTCGTCGAAGTGGGCGAAGGCGACCCACATCGCCGGCGCGCCAGGGATGACGGTGACGCCCCGGTTGCGGATCGACTCCAGCGCGGTCGCCGGATCGAACCGCTGGACGAGCACGACGGCGGCGCCGGCCGCCAGCGAGATGCCGACGACGACGTTCAACCCGAAGATGTGGTAGGCCGGGATGACGCCGTAGACGACGTCCTCGGCGGTGATGCGGCTGGGCACCGAACGGGACTGCTCGATGTTGGCCAGCAGGTTGGCGTGCGTGAGCATCGCCGCCTTCGGCGCGCCGGCTGTGCCGCTGGTGAACATGAGCACCGCCACGTGGTCGGGGGCGACGTCGCGGACCTCCAGCGGATCCGACTCGGCGAGGGTGTCGAAGGCGACGGCGACGGCGATGGCGTCGCCGTCGACGGTGACGACGTGACGCACCGACGACACGGCGTCGGCGTCGATGCCCGTCCACGCGCCTGACGCACTGCGATCGACGACGGCGGCGACCGGGCGCACCACGCTGAGCTCGCGCCCGAGCTCGGCCGCTGGGCTGCCCGGGTTGAGCGGCACGACGACGGCGCCGAGCCCGACGGCGGCGAGATAGGCGACGACGAAGGGGTGGCCGTTGCCGCAGACCAGCGCGACCCGGTCGCCATGACCGATGCCGAGACCGGCGAGTCCGCCGCGCACCCGCGCCACGAGATCGTTCAGCTCGTCGTAGGCGATCGTCCGGTTACGGCTGACGAGCGCCGTGCGAGATTCGTCATGGCCCTCGATGATGCGGGCGACGTTGACGGCTTCGACCGCCTCGTCGGGTTCCGCGCTCCCGTCGGTCCGACCGACGCCATGCTCCCCCATGGTCGGCGAGCGTACTCAGCGACGGCGGCGGCGCTCAGAGGCCGAGCCGGCAGGCGAGGCCTCCATCATGACGATCTGCCTTCTCGCAGTGAGTCGCAGGCTGATCCGCGCAAGGCCCTCAGATGCGGATCAGCGCGATGACGCCGGCGGCCAGGATCGCCAGCAGCAGCAGACCGATGGCGAGTGTCGTGGCCGGGCGCACGGCCGCAGGCTACCGGCGGCGGCCGAGCCGGATCGGGGTGCCGCCGGTCGTCGGCGGGCTGTCGTCGGTCGTCAGGCGCACGGCGTCGCCGACGTCGATGCCGAGCTCGCCGGCGGCCGATCGCCGGTCCATCGCCAGGGCCAGCATCCCGTGCGAGTCGCGCACGAGACCGAGCGAGCCGGCGCCGAGC
Organism: Acidimicrobiia bacterium; assembly: GCA_013811855.1. GTDB lineage: Bacteria > Actinomycetota > Acidimicrobiia > Acidimicrobiales > Ilumatobacteraceae > JALZMG01. The sequence goes on along the minus strand of JACCUL010000497.1, from coordinate 35 downwards.
TCGCTGAAGGTCATGACGATGCGGGCCGAGCGGCG
>JACCUL010000494.1 GCA_013811855.1 Acidimicrobiia bacterium | reverse complement strand
TGCTGCCGCTGAGCGTGGTGCGCGACGACGTGTCGGTCTCGGACAAGGTGGCGCAGGGCGAGCGCGTGCTCGGCGCCTGCGTGGTCCACGCGGCCGGCGCCGACGTGCCGGTCACGACGGTGCTCACGAGGTTGCGGACCCGGTCGACGGACCGGTGGCGGGCGGACCCGGAGGAGGCCATCGTCCGTGACGTCTCGGTCTCCGCCGACGAGACCGTCACCCCGCGGGTGACCATGCGGCTCGACCAGCGCGCTCCCGACGACGTCATCGCCGACCTCCTCGGGATCGTCGGGCCAACGGCGAACCGCCGCCTCACCGGCGTGGCGACGGCCGGCGGATGGGCGGCCGCCGACGGTGATCCGAAGACCTCGTGGCAGACGCCGTTCGGCCAGGCCGTGGGGAGCCGCCTGACCATCCCCGGTGGCCTGGCCGACGGTCCCTTGTCGATCCTCCAGCTGGGTGGCGACCACTCCCCGATCACCGGACTGCGGCTGCGCGTCGGCGGCGCGCAGGTCGACCTCGCCGTGCCACCGGCCGACGCCGACGGTCGCAGCGTCGTCGCCCTGCCCGACGACCTGCCGGCCGGTGACGCCGAGCTCGAGATCACGGTGATCGACGAGCGGATCGTGCTCGACCGCCGCTACGCCGAGCCCGTCGTCCTCCCGGCCGCCATCGCCGAGCTGACGATCCCCCCGGCGTCCATGCCCGAGCGTGTCGACACCGGGTGCCGGGACGACGTGCTGACCGTCGCCGGCCGGCCGGTGCCGCTGCGGGTCGAGGCCGAGGCGGCCGACCTGTTGGCCGGAGACGCCGTCACCGCGACCGCATGTGCCGCGGGACCGCTGGTGCTCCGCGCCGGCCCCACCCGGCTCACGACGAGCTCGGGCGCGACGACCGGCCTGCACGTCGACCGCATCGTGCTCGCACCGGTGCCGACGCCACCACCCGGTGACGCCTCCACCGCCGAGCCGAACGCGACCGTGACGGCGTCCGAGCGGCTGTCGCGGGACGTGACGGTCACCGACTGCCCCGACGGGTGCTGGCTGGTGCTGGGCGAGGGCTACCACGAGTCGTGGTCGGCGCACGCCGGCGATGTCGACTTGGGGCCACCGCAGCTCGTCGACGGCGGGTTCAACGGGTGGTGGATCGAGCCGACCGACGGACCCGTCGACGTCACGGTCCGCTGGACGGCGCAGCGTCCGCTGACGCTGGCGCTGGTGGTCTCCGTGCTGGCGATCCTCGCCTGCCTGCTCCTGGTCGCCGTCGACCGGCGCACCGTCCCCGTGCCCGGCGCCCCCGGGGCGCGCTTCGACACGCTCCGCCGCCGTGACGATCTGCGGACGTGCGTGGCCGCCGCCGGCACCTGGATCCTCGGGGCCGTCTTCTTCGTCGGACCGGCATGGGGTGTCGCCGCCGCGGCCGGCGGATTGCTCGTCCTGCTCACCCGCCGGCCGTGGCTGGCCGGGCTCGTGTCGTTGGGCATCATCGCCTTCGTCGGCGCCGTGATCACGTCCGTGGTCCGCGACGAGCGCCCGTTCCCCGACGCCGGCTGGCCGGTCCGCTTCGAGTGGCTCCACGGCTGGGGACTGTTCGCCGCCGCGTCGCTGTCGGCGGTGGCGCTCGCCGACTGGTCCCGCCGGCCACCGGAGCGGGCGCCGTGAGTGAGCGAGTCTTCGAGCGAGCGAACGAGCATGACGGTGCTTTCTTGTCGCCGGCTTTGCGGCGACGCGCTCATTGGTGCCTCGTGGTTTCGGATGGGTCGAAGCCGTCGGATGCGTCGATGGTGCACCAATGAGCGACCACGAAGTGCGAGCGAGCCGGCCGTCACGCCCGGTGATCGGCGCCGTCGTGGCCACCGTGCCGATCGTCGTCGCCACCGTCCGCGCCCTGGCCCGCGGCTGGACGCCGCTCGGCGACAACGGGCTGCTGCTGCTGCGCACCCAGGACGTACTGACGAGCAACCACCCGCTGCTCGGCACGTGGACGTCGGCGTCGCTGTCGGCCGGACGCAACATCAACAACCCCGGCCCGCTGTGGTTCGACCTCCTGGCGCCGTTCGAGAAGGTGGCCGGCCCGTCCGTCGGCTTCGCCGTCGGTGTGATGGCGGCCAACGTCGGCGCGGTCGTGCTGGCGGCGTGGGCGGCCCAGCGGGTCGGGGGCGAGACGGCCTCCGCGGTCGTGTCGGCGCTGTCGGCCGGGCTGGCGTGGAGCATGGGCAGCGAGCTGCTGTTCGACGCTTGGCAGCCGCACTCGATGCTCCTGCCGTGCTGGGCCCTGCTCATCCTGGCCTGGTGCGTGGCCCACGGCGACCTGGCGGTGGCGCCGTGGCTGCTCGGCGTGGCCAGCCTGCTCGTCCAGACCCACCTCAGCTACACGTACCTCGTTCCGCTGCTCGTCGGCGGCGCGCTGGTCACCGGGGTCGTCGTGCACCGTCGCGGCGACGGCTCGACCCGGCCCCTGCGTCCCCGGCGGGCGGTCGTCCTGGCGACGGTCGTCGTCGTGCTGGCGTGGGTGCAGCCGTTGATCGACCAGGTCGCCGGGCGCGGCAACCTGGGCCGGCTGCTGGCCGCCGGCGACAGCCAAGGGCCACGCCTGGGCGCGGGAATCGGCGTCCGTCTGGTCGCCGCCGTCGTCGGTCTCCCGCCGTGGTGGACCCGGCCCGGGTTCTCCGGCACCGTCGAGACGCTCACATCCTCGAACGGCCCGGACGGGCCGGTGCTGCCGCCCGTCGACCTGCCCGGGCGGGTGCCGGCGGTCGCCGGGATGGTCCTCGTGCTCGCCCTCATCGTCGCCGCGTTCGTCGTCGGCCGACAGCGCACCGACACCCGGCTGCGCGCCGCCGGCGTGGTCGCCGCGCTCGGCGTCGCCGGGGCGCTGATCTCGACCACCCTGATCCCGGTCGGGATCGGCATCAGCCCGCACCAGATGCGGTGGTTGTGGCCGATGTCGGCGTTCGTGACCTTGATCCTCGTGCTCACCGTGGT
>JACCUL010000467.1 GCA_013811855.1 Acidimicrobiia bacterium | reverse complement strand
CGAACGGCGCCGGCAAGACGACGATGGTCAAGCTGCTGGCCGGCATGTACCGGCCGACGGCCGGTCGCATCACCGCCGACGGTGTCGACATCGTCACCATGCCGACGGCCGAGTGGCGAGCGCGCCTGGCCGGCGCGTTCCAGGACTTCTTCCGCTTCGAGCTCCTCGCCGGCCACAGCGTCGGCATCGGTGACACGCTGCGCCTCGACGACCGCCCGGCGGTCGAGCGCGCCGTCACCCGGGCCGGCGCCGACGACGTCGTCGAGCGGCTGCCCGGCGGGCTCGACACCCAGCTCGGTCCGACGTGGGAGGACGGGGTCGAGGTGTCGTTCGGCCAGTGGCAGAAGGTCGCGCTGGCACGCGGGTTCATGCGCGACGAGCCGTTGGTGCTCGTGCTCGACGAGCCGACGGCGGCGCTCGACGCCGAGACCGAGCACGCCCTGTTCGAGCAGTACGCGGACGCGGCCCGGTCGGCGAAGGCGTCGGGACGCATCACCGTGCTCGTCTCGCACCGCTTCTCGACCGTGCGCATGGCCGACCTGATCGTCGTGCTCGACGGCTCGCGGGTCGTCGAGGTCGGCACCCACGAGGACCTGCTGGCCCGCGCCGGCACGTACGCCGACCTCTTCACGATCCAGGCCAGCGCGTACCGCGCCGGCCCATAGCATCCGCTCATGACGCAGCCGCCGAAGCGCCTGGAGGCGCCGGCGTGCTGAATCGAGAGCTGCGCCGCTGAACGACGCGATCTGGCTACCGGCTCTCGTCGTACAGTTCGCTCGATGGCCGAGCGTCCGGACGACGAGCTGCTCAACCGCGTCATGTGGAAGATCCCGAACGCCTTGGCCCTTGTCGGGTCGCGCACCGGTGACGAGCGCAACGGGATGACCACGAGCTGGGTCACCCAGCTCTCGATGGAGCCGGTGCTCATCGGCGTCGGCGTCGACAACAGCGCCGTCACCCACCGGTTGATCACCGCAGGCGGCTCGTTCACCGTCAACCTGTGGTCGGCCGAGGAGACGAAGGTGTTCGTCAAGTTCTCCAAGCCGGCCGTCTACGACGCCGAGGCCGGCACGCTCAACGGCCGTCCGGTGCGCGACGGCGCGACCGGCGCGCCGGTGTTCACCGAGGCCATCGCCTTCCTGGACTGTGCGGTGCGGGCCACCCATGACCTCGGCACCCACACGCTGTTCGTCGGCGAGGTGGTCGACGCCGGCATCACCGACGACGAGGCGCGGGCGGCGGCGATGAGCGACACGCGCATGAAGTACGGCGGCGTGAAGCGGCACGGATGACAGTCGTTGTGTTCCCCGGCCACGCCACCTACCGCCTGCGCAGCAGCTGGCCGCTCCCTCGCTGGCGCTCGGTCGCTCGCATCGGTGAGATCGTTCGCCAGTGACCGCGGACTCAGGACCCCTCGTGCTCGGGACGGACGGCCTCCGCGCCGGCGATGTCGTCGCCGTCGCCCGTCACGACCGCTCCGTCGTGCTCGGCGACGAGGCCCGCGAGGCGCTCGCCCGCGGTGCCGCCGTCGTCGAACGCCTCGTCGGGCAGCCCGAGCCCGTCTACGGCGTGTCGACCGGCTTCGGTGCGCTGGCCAACACCGTCATCCCCCCCGAGCGGTCGGCCGAGCTGCAGGCGGCCCTCATCCGTTCCCACGCCGCCGGCATGGGCCCGGAGGTCGAGCGCGAGGTCGTGCGGGCGATGGTGCTGCTGCGCGCCCGGAGCCTGTGCATGGGCTTCTCCGGCGCCCGGCCCGAGGTCGTCGAGACGATGCTTGCCGTGCTCGCCGCCGGCCTGACCCCGGTCGTGCGCGAGCACGGTTCGCTCGGCGCCAGCGGCGACCTGGCCCCGCTGGCGTCGGCGGCGCTGGTGCTGCTCGGTGACGGCGAGGTTCGCCGGGCCGACGGGTCGTTGGTCGACGGCGCCACGGCGCTCACCGAGGCGGGGATCGCGCCGATCGCGCTCCGGGCGAAGGAGGGCCTGGCGCTGATCAACGGCACCGACGGGATGCTCGGTCTGCTCGTGCTGGCGCTGGCCGATCTCGACGTGCTGCTGCGCGTCGCCGACATCGCCGGGGCGATGTCGACCGAGGCGCTGCTCGGCACCGACCGGGCCTTCGCCGCCGACCTCGTCGGCATGCGCCCGCAGGTCGGGCAGGCCGTCAGCGCAGCCAACCTGCGCGCCGTGCTGGCCGGGTCGGCGATCGTGGCCAGCCACCGCCACGGCGACGACCGGGTGCAGGACGCCTACTCCCTGCGCTGCACACCGCAGGTCCACGGTGCGGCACGCGACACCGTCGAGCACGCCCGGGCGATCGCCGATCGAGAGCTGGTGTCGTTCATCGACAACCCGGTCGTGCTGCCCGACGGCCGGGTCGAGTCGTGCGGCAACTTCCACGGCGCGCCTGTCGCCGCTGTCGCCGACTTCCTGGCCATCTCGATCGCCGATGTCGGCGCCATCAGCGAGCGGCGCACGGACCGGCTGCTCGACCGCACCCGCTCGGGCGGGCTGCCGCCGTTCCTCACGCCCGACGCCGGCGTCAACTCGGGGTTGATGATCGGCCAGTACACCCAAGCGGCGATGGTGGCCGAGAACCGGCGCCTGGCCGTGCCGGCGAGCACCGACACCGTGCCGACGAGCGCCATGCAGGAGGACCACGTCTCTTTCGGCTGGTCGGCCGCCCGCAAGCTGCGCCTGGCGGTGGCCAACCTGCGCCGCATCCTCGCCGTCGAGGTGCTGGCGGCGACGTGGGGGCTGGAGCTGCGC
>JACCUL010000461.1 GCA_013811855.1 Acidimicrobiia bacterium | reverse complement strand
TCGCCACCCGGCCCGCCGACATCGGACGGCTGGCCCCGGAGGACCGACGGGTCCCGGTCGGCCTGCGCATCGACGGGTTCGCCGACGGTCCGGTCATGGAGACCGGCGTGGACCAGCTCGGCGAGCTTGCCATCCCGCCCGAGGCCGGCCTGCTGGCGTGGTACCGGTTCGGCCCGACGCCGGGGGCGCCTGGTTCGGCCGTCATCGCCGGCCACGTCAACTGGCGCGGCAGCCCGGGTGTGTTCGTGTCGCTGGCCGACGTCCCGGTCGGCGCCGAGGTGACGGTCAGCTACGACGACGCCACCGAGCGACGCTTCGTGATCACCGAGATCGAGCTGGTCCCGAAGCCGGAGGTGGCGCTGAGCGACGTGTTCGTGCGCGATGGCCCACCGACGCTGCGCCTCGTCACGTGCGGCGGCGAGTTCGACTCCACCAGCCGGCACTACCGCAGCAACGTGATCGCCACCGCCGTCCCCGTCGAGTGACGGCGCCCCGGTCGGTCCGTACGATGCGGCGATGTCATCGTCGCCGCCGATCGCTCGGTCCCGGGCGCGCCAGGTCGGGATCGATCTCGGCGAGCTGCCGACCGGCGAGCACAACGCCGTCACCGACGTGCCCGGCGTGCTCGTCGGGCACGTGACGAAGTGGTCCGACGCACCGGATGACGTCGCCCGCACGGGCGTGACGGCCGTCCTGCCGTGCCCGCTGGTCGAGGTGTTCGCGGCGCCGCCGGCCGCCGGCACGGCTGTCCTCAACGGGGTCGGTGAGCTGACGGGCTCAATCTCGATGACGGAGATGGGCCTGATCGACACGCCGATCCTGCTCACCGGGACGACGTCGGTCGGTCGGGCCTTCGACGCCGTGGTCGACGCCATGCTCGACGCCGTTCCGGGTGTCGGCGAGGACGACGTCGTGGCGCCCGTCGTGGGGGAGTGCGACGACTCGTGGCTCGACAACATCCGCGGCCGGCACGTCTCGGTCGCTGACTGCCGCGCCGCCATCGCCGCCGCCACCGGCGGGCCTGTCGCGGAGGGGGTCGTCGGCGCCGGCACCGGGATGATGACGATGGGGCACAAGGCCGGGATCGGCACGTCGTCACGGGTGGTCGTCGGGCTGGGCACGGTCGGCGTGCTCGTGCTGGCCAACTTCGGCGGCCGCCGCCAGTTGCGCGTCGGTGGTGTGCCCGTCGGGCGCGTGCTCGACGACGAGGCGCGGGCCGCCGGGGCCAGGACGCGGGGGGAGGCCGGGAGCTGCATCGGGATCGTGATGACCGACGTGCCGCTCGACGCCCGTCAGTTGTCGCGCGTCGCCCGACGCGTCGGCCTCGGTTTGTCGCGGGTGGGCAGCACGGCCGGTCACTACTCTGGCGACATCTTCTGCGCCGTCTCGACCACCAACCGCCAGCCCCGCTTCGGCACCGGGCGCCACCCGTTCGAGCTGCTCGTCGACGACGAGATCGACGGCGTCTTCGCGGCCACCGTCGAGGCGACCGAGGAAGCGGTCCTCAACGCCCTGTTCGTCGCCGACGCCGTCGTCGGCCGCGACGGCCACACCGCCGCCGGCCTCCCCGTGGATCGCGTGCTCGATCTCGTCTCGCGCCCCTGAACATCTGGGTGCGATTCGTCTCACGGGCGGATCTGGGCGCGCCAGCGTCTCGATGCCGGGACGATGCGCACCCGAATCGATTCGGACGAGTGCGCCGACGGATCACCGGCGCCGGGCTGCAGACCAGGCTGCGGCGGGCCGACGAGCTCGACTTGCTCGACGCCGTACCGGACTACCCGTACCCCGGAGTGACCGACATCGGGACCACGACCGTGGAGATCAGCAGTGATCGGGGGCGCCTGGCCCACGCGGCCTACGCCCGCGGCTACGAACGGGAGTCGGGCGCCCGCGGCCGGCTGGCCGAGTTCGTCGAGGAGCGCGGTGACCTGGAGACGCTCGTCGGTGCCGACAACATCGGGCCGGCCGAGCCGTACCGGCCGAAGCGCTACCAGGTCTCGATCGGCGGGTTCTTCGGCATGGAGGAGGACGCCTGGTGACGGCACGGTGTCCCCCGACCTGGGTGCGGATCGTCCCGCTTGCGAGACACCGGCGCGCCCAGATCCCCCGATGAGACGGATCGCACCCAGATGTCAGGGGCGCGAGACGATGGTGCGGCTCTGCTCGCGCAGGTACTGCTGGAGGTAGTAGGGGCCGCCGCCGGCCTTGCCGCCGGTTCCCGAGCGCTTCCAGCCTCCGAAGGGCTGGACGCCGGGCCAGGCGCCGGTCGTGGCGCCGGCGGCACGGTTGACGTAGACCACGCCGGCCTCGATGTGGCGCAGGAACGTGTCGATCTCCTCCTGCTCGGCGGCGAACAGGCCCGCGGTCAGCCCGTACGGCGTGGCGTTGGCCCGGTCGATGGCCTCGTCCAGCGAGTCGACGGCGGCCACGGCGATGAGCGGCGCGAACAGCTCGGTCGTCCACAGCGGGCTGTCGGCCGGCACGCGGACGACGGTCGGCGCGACGAAGTTCCCCCGGCCGAGTTCGCCGTCGGTCATCCGCGCCCCACCGCACACCACCTCGCCCGTCGCGCCGGCCTCGGCGACGGCTGCCTCGTACCGGGCCACCGCGTCGTCGTCGACGAGCGGCGACAGGAACCCGCCTCGGGCCAGCGGACCGACGGCGGGGATGGCCGCGGCCCGATTGGCGAGCCGGGCGCAGAACTCTTCCACGATCGACGCGTCGACGAACGCCCGCGACGCGGCTGAGCATTTCTGGCCGCCGAGACCGAACGCCGAGCGGGCTACGCCCTCGACGGCCAGGCCGAGGTCGGCGCTGGCTGCGACGACGACCGGGTTCTTGCCGCCCATCTCGCAGATCGCCGGCCGCGGGTACTCGGCGGAGAACGAGCTGTGGATCGCCATGCCGACCTCGCTCGAGCCGGTGAACGTGAGCCCACCGAGTCGGCGGTCGGCGACGAGCGCGGCGCCCGCGGTCTCGCCGGGGCCGGTGACGAGGTTGACGGCACCAGGGGGCACGCCGGCGCCGACCAGCGCGTCGTAGACCCGGTGGGCGCACCACGAGCCGACCTCCGAGGGCTTCAGCACGACGGTGTTGCCAGCGGTCAGCGCCGCACCCATCGGCCCGGCGACGAGCGCCATCGGGTAGTTGAACGGGCTGATCACCCCCCACACGCCGTACGGGCGCATGACATCGAAGGTCGCCTCGGCCGGGGCCAGCCGTTCCATCGGTTGTTCGAACCCGTCGTGCTGGCGCATGGCGTGGGTGTAGTAGCGGATGAGGTCGGCCGACTCCTCGACGTCGCCGAGCGCCTCCAGGCGGCTCTTGCCGACCTCCCAGCCCATCTCGGCGGCGAGCGTGACACTGGCGTCGCTGATGGCGTCGGCCGCCCGGTCGCGCGCGGCGCAGCGCTCCCGCCAGTCCGTGCCCGACCAGGCCGGGAACGCCGCCTCGGCCGCGCCGACGGCGTCCGCCACGTCGTCGGCCGTGCCGACGGCGAACTCACCGACGACGACGTCGCAGTCGACCGGCGACACCGTCGTGAACGTCGTCGCCCCTGCCCGGTCCTCGGTGCCGACGTGCAACGGGAACGGCCCGTGCTCGGCGAACGCCCGCCGCGCGGCATCGACGGCGCCGTCGCACGCGGCGTGCAGCCGCTCGTCGTCGGCGCTCAGCGTGGCGTACGTGACCCGGAAGCCAGTCATCGGGCTCGAGCTTCGCACGTCCGCCGACGAGCCTCGGGACGGCTTCAGTCGTAGTTGCGGATCATCCTCACGTTGAGGAGGACCATGACGGCGCCGAGGGCGGCGACGACAAGGAAGCCCCAGCCGATCGTCGTCCAGTCGAGGTCCTCGAGGATCAGCGAGCGCAGGCCCTCCATGATGTAGGTCACGGGGTTGAACGTGGCGGCGATCTCCATCGGCCGGCTGAGCATGCCCCGAGGCACGAAGTTGGGGGTGAGGAACAGCAGCGGGAAGAACACCAGGCTGCCGGAGTTGGTCGCCGCGGCGCTGCGCGACTTCATGGCGATGAGCTGCATGAACCCGGAGTACACGACGCCCCACGACGCGTTCAGCAGGAGCAGCAGCACGAAGCCGA
>JACCUL010000433.1 GCA_013811855.1 Acidimicrobiia bacterium | reverse complement strand
CCACCGCCATCGGCGCCGTCACCGGCTTCGTCGGCATGAACCTCAGCTACCACCTCGACGTGCAGTCGGGCCCGACGATCGTGCTCGTCGGCGCCACGCTGTTCGCGGCGGTCTTCGTGTTCTCCGGAGCAAGGGCCCGCCACCGCCTGGGGGCCCTCAGCATCCCGTCGACCTGAACCGGTCCCGACGGAAGCTCACCGGCGGCCGATCGCGGAGCGTCTCGTTCGCCCAGAACGGCTCGTCCCGCCACGACACGACTTCGTCAGCAGGTCCGCCTCGTGCGTACCAGCCCCGACAACCACCCGGCTCAAAGTCCGTAGCCGGGGTCGCTGGGCCAGTTGGGCTGGAAGAGGTGCCACTGCTCGGGAGCCCGGCGGATGAGGTGCTCCAGTTCGGCGGCCAGCAGTTGGGTCACGCGGGCGACGTCGTTGCGCAGTTTGCCGTGGCGTTCGGCCGGCACCGGTGGGCGGACCAGGCCGAGGTGGCCGTTGACCCGTCGTGTGAAGTAGACGCCGACGGGAAGGAGCGGAGCACCGGTGCGCAGCGCCAGCGTGGCCGGGCCGGCCGGCAACGTGGTCCGCTCGCCGAACAGCTCCACGTCGATGCCTCCCCCGCCGATGTCCCGGTCCGACAGCAGGCAGACGATCTGGTTGTCGCGCAGCGCCCCGAGCACGGCGCCGGCGGCTTGCGGGCCGAGCGGCACGACGTTCATCCCCAGGTCGCGGCGCAACCGCGCGAACCAGTCGAACAGCTCGGGCGGATCGAGCCGTTCGACGACCACCGTGACGCGGTGCCCGTAGTCGGTCAGCCAGCGGCCGCCCCACTCCCACCCACCGAGGTGGGGCAGGGCGAGGATGACGCCGTTGCCTTGTTCCAGCGCCGCGGTGACGTGGGAGTAGCCGACGACGTCGATCCCCCGCTCGACCGTGCGGGTCGGCAACGACGGCAGGCGCAGGCTCTCGATCCAGTACCGGCTGTAGGAGTCGAACGCCTCCTGCACGGCCTGGCGCACGCGGGTCCGTCCCCACGCCGGGTTGACCCGTCGCTGGTGGCGGGCGACCATCGCCCGTCGCTCGGCGTTGGCGAAGCTGGCGCCGAGGCCGATCGGCGCGGCCAGGCCTTCGGCGACATAGGCGGGCAGCAGCCTCGACATCAGGGCGCCCGTGCGGAACCCACCGACGGTCATGGCCGCCGAGAGCCGTTCCAGTGGGCTCCGGGTGGCCGGGCCCCCGTCGGTCACGGTCAGGGTCGCCGGCGCGGGACCCGCGTGCGGCGCCGCTCACCGCGGGCGACCCGCCGGCTCTGGCGGCGCGAGCGGCGTAGCTCGATGCGTTCCTGCGTCACCGGAGCCACCTGGGCCTGGCGCCACACCTTGACGAAGCGCTGGGTCGCCGTGAGCGCCGTGAGCGCCAACATCGCCCACAGCACGGGGACGAGCAACCAGTCGAACAGCAGCCCGATGCACAGCAGCACGACCCGCTCGGCCCGCTCCATCAACCCGCCCTTGGCGTCCAGGCCGAGCGACTCGGCCTTGGCCCGCTGGTACGAGATGAGGCCCGAGATGGCCATGATCGAGAACGGCAGCAGCGTGAGGTGGGCCGACTCGTGGCTGGCGAGGTACCACGCCACGCCGCCGAGCAGGACGGCGTCGGTGATGCGGTCGACGGTGGAGTCGAAGAACGCGCCCCGCTGGCTGGCCGCCCCGGAGGCCTTGGCCAGGGCCCCGTCGAGCAGGTCGGGCAGGGCCGCGAAGACCACCAGCAGCAGGCCGAGGCGCAGGGCGCCCGCCCCGATGGCGAAGGCCGCGCCCACGCCGACGAGGAGGCCGGCGATGGTCAGATGATCGGGCGTCAGGCGGCTCTTGCTCAGCCCGTCGCCGATGGGTTTCACCGCCTGGTCGATCGGTCTCCGGAACTTGCCGTCGAACACCGCGACAACGTTACCGGCCGCTGCCGACCGGCTGCTGGCTCTCGCCGACACCACCTGCCATGCTCGGCGCCATGAGTGAGCGAAGACTGACGGAGCACCAGTGACCGGCTCGACGCCCGACGACCTCGTCACCACGTTCCGCTCGCTGGCCCGCCGCCAACGCGAGGCCATCGGCGACGCCGATCCGAACGTGGTCAGCGGCCTCGTCGTCGAGTTGCAGGGCCACGTCGCGGCAGCCGCCGCGGCCCTCGGCAG
>JACCUL010000414.1 GCA_013811855.1 Acidimicrobiia bacterium | reverse complement strand
CCACCACCCGCGTGCTGCGCGGCCTGGCCGACGTCGGCGGCACGTTCGCCGACGGGCGGGCGCCGATCGACGCCCTCGACGACACCATCGCCGACCTCGCCGCCCTCGCCGGGCTGTGGGCCGAGAGCACCGTGCACGGTCCGGCGTGGCGCTTCGGCGAGATCGGCCGGCGCGTCGAGCGGGCGCTCGTCGTGCTCGGCCTCGTCGACGCCTGCCTGCGGCCGCCCGATCGTCGGCCCGAGCGCGCCGGTGCACCAGTCCCGGCGAGCCACGCCGCCGACATCGTCGAGGCGTCGGCGATGGAGGTGCTGCTGGCGGCGAACGAGTCGCTCGTGGCGTATCGGCGGCGGCACCGCAGCGACATCGAGCTCGATGCCGCCGTCGGCCTGCTGCTGCGCGACGCCGACAACCCGCGCTCGTACGCGGCCAGCGTCGCCCATCTGGCCGAACACGTGCGCGTCGTCGGATGGGACGAGGGCACGGCCGCCGTCGACGCCCTGCGGACGCTGCTCGACGGCGACGACCCGTTGGCCGATCTGGTCACGGCCCACGAGGCGGTGTGCGCCGTGGCCCAGCTGACCATCGACACGTGGTTCGCCACCCCGGTCAACCCGATCCTCGTCCACGCGACGCCGGGGTGAATGAGACGGCGGCGGCGGCCGCACACCCGCCGGTCACCCCGGTGCGGTACCGGGTGACGCACCGCACGACGTACGAGTACTCGCGGTCGATGACGGACGGCTACACGCTGGCCTACGTCCTGCCCCGGCCGACGCCGTACCAGGTCGTCGAGCGGGCCGAGGTCGCCGTCGCGCCGGAACCCGACGAGCGGTTCGAGCACGTCGACATGTTCGGCAACCGGGTCCTGCAGATCGGCATCCACCACAACCACGACGAGCTGACGCTGACGGCCGAGAGCCTCGTGACCGTCGAGCTGGGAGAAGTGCCATCGGAGGGTCCGCCGTGGGAGGAGGTCGTCGTGCGGGTGCACGAGCTGCGCGGCGGCGACGCCCTCGCCGTCCGCCCGTTCGCCGGCAGCTCGCCCTACGTGGCGCTCGACCTCCACCGCGAGGGTCTCAGCGCGCTGGCTGATGTCGTCCTGCGGCCGGGACGCCCGATCGTCGCCGCCGCCCGCGCTCTGTGCCACCTCATCTGGGAGACGTTCGACTACGACCCGGCGTTCACGGACGTGTCGACCCCGCTCTCCGACGTCCTCGAAGCCCGCCGGGGCGTATGCCAGGACTACGCCCACCTCGCGGCCGGCGCGCTGCGGTCGCGCGGTCTGGCCGCCCGCTATGTCAGCGGGTACATCGAGACCGATCCCCCGCCCGGCCGGCCGCGGCTCGTCGGTGCCGACGCGTCCCACGCGTGGTGCTCGGTGTGGGTGCCGGATGCAGGATGGGTCGACTTCGACCCGACGAACGACCGGTTGCCCACGCACCGCCACGTCACCGTTGCGTGGGGACGTGACTACGGCGACGTGGCCCCGGTGCGGGGCGTCGTCATCGGGCCGTCGGCGGCGCAGTCGTTGAGCGTCGGCGTCGACGTCCGCCGTCTCGACGGTGAGTAGCCGGAGGGCCACGGTCACAGACGCTTCCGCGCGGGTCCTACCGTGACCAGCCATGTTCGACATCGATCAGCTCACCGCCGACTGCCGTGAGGCGCTCCGCGATCACGAGCCGCGAACGGCCGTCAAGGAGGTCCTCGAGCGGGCCGTCAGCGCGCCCGGCGAGGTCGCCGCCGCGCTCCCGGTCAACCGGGCGGAGATCGTGCCGTTGTACACCTCGGCGGAGCTCAGCGTGCTGAAGGTCGTCTGGGCGCCCGGCATGCGCTTCCGGCCGCACAACCACCTCATGTGGGCGGCCATCGCGCTGTACGGGGGCGCCGAGGACAACGCGTTCTACCGACGCCACGACGGTGGGCTGGAGCCCTCAGGCGGGCGCCGGCTCGCCACCGGCGACGTCGCGCTGCTCGGTGACGACACGATCCACGCCATCACGAACCCGCTGGGCACGTTCACGGGCGCCATTCACGTCTACGGCGGCGACATCACGTCCCGACCGGGGCGCCGCGAGTGGGAGGAACCGGAGTACACGGAGATCCCGTACGACTTCGATCGCACGAAGCAGACGTTCGAGGCGGCCAACAGCATGTTGTGACGTTGGTCATCGGCGGCCGAACCGTGGTGCCGTTCGGTCCGTCGACGTCCATCATGGGGGGTCGTGTCATCCGCCCGCCTCGTGACGAAGCCGTTCGTGGCCGTCACGATCGCCGCGGCGGCGTTCTTCACGTACGTCGGCGTGTTCGTCCCGTTGCTGCCGGTGTTCATCGAGGACGAGCTCGGTGGTGGCGAGCTCGGGGTCGGTCTCAGCATCGCCACGTTCGCGCTCGCCGCGATCCTCGTCCGGCCGGTGATCGGTCGCTCGATCGAACGGTTCGGACGGCGCCGGCTGATGTGGTTCGGGGCCGCCGTCGCGGGGACCAGCGGGGCCTTGTGTGCGCTCGTGACGACGCTGCCGCAGCTGCTCGCCCTGCGGGCGGTCGCCGGGGTCGGCGAGGCCGCGCTGTTCGTCGCCGCCGCCACGACGGTCGCCGACCTGGCCCCGCCGCAGCGCCGGGCCGAGGCGGCGAGCTATTTCTCCGTCGCCGTGTTCGTGGGGATCGGGATCGGCCCGGTCATCGGCGAGGCGTTGCTCGACGGCGACCGCTACGGCAGGGCGTTCGTCGTCGCCGGGCTGTTCGCCGCGCTGGCCGGCGTCCTGGCTTCGGCGGTACCAGCCCGCATTCTGACCGAGCTCGACGGCGGCGAGGACGTGGCACCGGTGGCCGTCGCCGCCCGTCGCCGCTGGCACCGCGTCGTGCACCCCGTCGCCGTCGGACCAGGGCTCGTGCTGGCGTCGGGGATGGCCGCGTTCTCGGCGTTCTCGGCGTTCCTGCCCGAGCACGCCAGGGATGTCGGCCTCGCCGGGTCGGGCGGGTTGTTCGCGGCGTACAGCGCGGTGAGCCTCGTCATCCGCCTGGCCGGCGCCCGCCTCCCCGAGCGCCTCGGCCCGCGGCGCTCGGTGACGATCGCGATGTGCACCGTGAGCGTGGCGTTGCTGCTGCTCGCCGCCGTGGCGTCGGTCTGGGCGCTCTGGGTGGCGGCCGTCGTGGTCGGTGTCGGCATGTCGTTCCAGTACCCGTCGCTGATGGCGTTGACCGTGGACCGTACGCCCGAGCGGGAACGGGCCCGCGCGCTGAGCTCGTTCACGATGTTCTTCGAGGTCGGCACCGTCGCCGGTGGCCTCGTGCTCGGCACCGTCGCCGAGCTCGTCTCCAAGCGAGCCGCGTTCGCCGGCGCCGTGCTGGCCGCGGCCGTCGGTCTCTGGCTGATGCGCCACGTCGTCGTGCCCCGCCCGCAGGCCGATCACCCGTGCCCGATCCCGGCGGACGTCTCCGCCACGTACGTCCCCGTCGCCGGGGACTGAACCGTCTCGGTCAGATGGCGATGAGCGTGATGGGGATGGCGAACAGCGCGGCAGCGAAGACGGCGAGGCGGGTCTGGGAGCGCAGCACGACTCGCGCCACGCCGAGCAGGCCGGCCCGCAGCGGTTTGTAGGCGAACGTCAGCAGCAGGAGGGTCCAGATCGTCACGACGACCGTGACGGCGACGACGACCTGCACACCCTCCTGGTTGCCGAGCACGATGGCCGCGACGAGCGTGTCGGCCAGCGTCGTGATGTTCGCGCCGGCGATGTACGGCAGCGTGTTGGCGCGACGCAGCACACCCTTGGCGACGAGCGGCACGAGCAACGTCAGCGACACGGCGACGGAGAGCGTCAACATCGTGACGCCGCACCCGACGAGGAACATCGGCCACTTGCGCGTGTACCACGAGTCGTCCTCGCGCTCCAGGCGGTCTCCCGTCATCGCCGGCAGGACGCGGTCGAACGCGTTGAACCCGAGGAGCAGGACGCCGAGGCCGACGGGGAACAGCAGCCAGTCCGGCGCGATCTCGGCCACGAGATCGGGCGCCCAACCGAACGCCGAGTCCGTGAACGACGTCAGTCCCGGCGACGTCCCGATGTCGAACGAGTCGAACGTGCCACGACGCAGCAACAGGTAGCCGACGATGGCGCCGGGCACGTACACCGTCGACGTCATCAGCAACGACAGCACGCCGATCGACACCGGCGCCCTGCGGTTGCCCTCCTGGCGGTGGCGCACGGCGTAGATGACGCCGACGACGAGGACCACGAACGCGGCACCGAGACGTGACCCCGTGAGCATCGTGAACGCCTCGTCCCGGTCGATCGCCTTGCCATCGAGCAGCGCCAGCGAGGATGCCGCCATCGGCGAACCCGACAGCACGAGGCAGGCGCCGAGCCAGCCGAGACCCAGCGTGCTCCACGCGTTGTCCGTGAAGATCGACCCCTCGAGGTTGTCGACGAGCGCACGGGCGCCCTCTTTCATCAAGCCGAGTGCGGTGACGAACAACGCCAACCCGACGACGAGGTACACCAACCGCACCGCCAGCGGCCGCGGCGGTACGAGCGGCTCCTCCGGGACGACGATGTCCTCGTCCGGGAGTTCGCGCCCGGTGATGTGCCGAATGGCTGGTTCTTCCGGGCTCACCGGCGACAGGCAAACATGCATCGGGGGTCCGGCGCAACGACCCTCCGCTGCGGCGCCCCGATCACGAGAAGCGTGCCCGTCCGATTCCCGCTGGTGACCGCTCCTCGGAGGCGGCATGATGGGCCCGTGCCCACCCTCGACCACGAACGCTGCTACCGCGCCGTCCGCAGCCGTGACGCCCGCTTCGACGGGTGCTTCGTCACCGCCGTGGCGACGACCGGCATCTACTGCCGGCCGAGCTGCCCGGCCGTGACGCCGAAGGCGGGCAACGTCTCCTTCTTCCCGACCGCGGCTGCCGCCCAGCAACGCGGGTACCGGGCCTGCAAGCGCTGCCGCCCCGACGCCTCCCCCGGCTCACCGGAGTGGAACGCCCGCGGCGACGTCGTCGCCAGGGCCATGCGCCTCCTCGTCGACGGCGTCGTGGACCGCGAGGGTGTCTCCGGCCTCGCCCGCCGGCTGGCGTACAGCGAGCGCCACCTCAACCGCCTCGTCAGCAGCGAGCTCGGCGCCGGACCGCTCGCCATCGCCAGGGCGCAGCGAGCCGAGACCGCACGCACGCTCATCGAGACGACGGATCTCGACCTCACGACGATCGCATTCGCCGCCGGCTTCGGCAGCGTGCGCCAGTTCAACGACACCGTCCGCGAGGTGTTCGCGACGACGCCGACGGCGCTGCGGGCCGCCGTCAACGGCCGCACGGCGCGCATCCGTCCCGGTGTCATCGAGCTCGATCTCGCGGTCCGCCAGCCGTTCGATCCGGCGACCGTCTTCACGTTCCTCGGGGCCCGCGCCGTGCCCGGCGTCGAGGCCTGGGACGGCACGACGCTGCACCGCGCCATGCGCCTGCCACACGGTCACGGCG
>JACCUL010000360.1 GCA_013811855.1 Acidimicrobiia bacterium | reverse complement strand
AGTCCTGCCCGTTCAGGTGGCGCGACGGGACGGGCACACCGAGCACGGGCACCGTCGTCGACGCGGCCAGCATCCCCGGCAGGTGGGCGGCCCCGCCGGCCCCGGCGACGATCGCTCGCAGACCGCGATCCCGGGCGGTGCGGGCGTACTCGACCATGACGTCGGGCGTGCGGTGGGCGCTGACGACGCGCGTCTCGTGCGGGACGCCGAAGCGGGCCAGCACCGCGACGGCGGCCTCCATCGTCGACCAGTCGCTGGCCGAGCCCATGACCACCCCGACGAGCGGGGCGGCGTCGACCGCACCATCCGCCACGGGTCAGCCGGTCGCCCGCTGGCGCACGGGGTCTATACGCACGACCACCCGCTCGCTCTGGATCTGGGCTGCGTAGTCGTGGCCGAGGTAGCGCTGCGACAGTGTGTCGATGTGGGCGCGGGCCTCGTCGCCGCGCACCTCGCCGATGACCCGGCCGCGCACCTCGCCGTAGCGGTACGGGTTGGTGGCGTCCCACACGGTCACGGTCACCTCGGGGTCCTGCTGCATCGCCTTGTACTTGGCCCGGTGGATCTCGGTGTTGACGAGGATCTGGTCGTCGGTGGCATCGACCCACATCACGTGCGTGGCGATCTGGCCGTTCGGGAGGTGGACGCTGAGCGCGGCGAAGTTCTTCCCCGTCGCCAAGTCACGGATCGCAGGTTCGAGCATCGGCACAACCTACGTGGCAGGCTGCGAGGCATGCAGCAGCGCAACGTGCTCGGCAGTGAGCTGCAGCCGTGCTCTGTGGATCCGGTGACCGGGTACTACCGGACGGGCTGCTGCGAGAACCACGGCGACGACCCCGGCATGCACGTGATCTGCTGCGCGGTCACGGCCGACTTCCTGGAGTTCTCCGCCAGCCGCGGCAACGACCTCGTCACACCGATGCCGCAGCACGGGTTCGCCGGTCTGGCGCCCGGCGACCAGTGGTGCGTCTGCGCAGCCCGGTGGGCCGAAGCGCTGGAGGCGGGGCGGGCCTGCCCCGTCGTGCTCGACAGCACGCACTTGTCGGCGTTGGAGTTCGTCGACCTCGCCGATCTCCAGGCCCACGCGGTCACGGCCGACGACTGATCACGACGTCGACGACCGCTCGCGACTCTGGCGCGAAGTTCGTCAGAAATACCCTGCACACACCTCGTCAGAACGGTTCGGCCCCCTCAGTCGGCGACGCCGAGGAGAGAGCGCCAGGAGGCGGGGTACGCGGCGCGCACCTGGTCGAGGGTCTGGCGCAAGGTCTCGGCCGGGAACCCGTCGACGATGGCGCGGAGCTCGCCGTAGCTGTGGGCGGCGTGGGCCACGCCCTCGAAGCGGGCTCGGCGCAGCTCGACGAGCTCGGCCGGCGGGTCCGGGTCGAAGTAGCCCCACGCCGTCAGGGCGATGCGCAAGTCAGGCGTGACCGGCGCCCGGCCGTACACCGATGCCCGGCGCAGCGCGATCGCCGTGCAGCCGGCCAGCGCATCGTCGACGTCCTCGCGCGGGCCGATGCGTACCTCGGGTCGCAGCCGGGCCGCCAGGGCCAGGGCATAACCCTGGTCGGGCCCCTGGAAGCCGAGCCTCGGACCGACCGGCTGCCGGCCGGTCAGGTCGCCGGGTCGGTCGGCCTCCCACCCGTCGGGCACGTGGTCCGGCGACTCGTAGCCGCGAGCGCTGTTGATCGGACTGCCGGGGGCGAACCTCGGAGCGGCCATCGGCTCATCCTGGCAGGCCATGGAGCAGGCCGTAGACGAGGCTCTCCTCCAACGCTCGCCACGACGCCTCGATGATGTTGGCGCTGACCCCGATCGTCGTCCAGTCCCGCTCACCGTCAGTGGCGTCGAGCAGCACCCTGGTCACCGCGCCCGTCGCACTGGCCCCGTCGAGGATGCGCACCTTGAAGTCCGTGAGGTGGACGCGCGACAGCTGTGGATAGGCGTCGGCGAGGGCCATCCGCAGCGCTGTGTCGATGGCGTTGACCGGGCCGTTGCCTTCGGCGGTGTGCACGTGCCGGTCGTCGCCGACCCACACCTTGGCCGTGGCCTCGGTCGTGAACTCGCCGTTCGGCAGCTCGTCGGTGATCACCCGCATGCTCTCGACGCGGAAGAACTCCTGCGTCCACCCAGTCGCCCGGCGCATCAGGAGCTCGAGCGAGGCGTCGGCGGCCTCGAAGTGGTAGCCCTCGTGCTCGAGGCGCTTGAGGTCGTCGACGACGCTGTTCACGGCCGGCCCGTCCATCTCCAGCCCCAGCTCGGCGGCCTTCATCTGGATCGTGGCCCGGCCGGCCATCTCGCTGACGACGAAGCGGGTGCCGTTGCCGACCTGCTCCGGGCGGACGTGCTCGTAGGCGTCCTTGGCCCTGGCGATGGCGCTCGTGTGCAGCCCCGCCTTGTGGGCGAACGCCGAGGAACCGACGTACGGCGCCTGCGGGTTGACCGCCCGGTTGAGCAGCTCGGCGACGTGGTGGCTGACGGCGGTGAGCGAGGCGATCCGTCCATCGGGCAGGCAGGGATGACCGAGCTTCAGCTGCAGGTTGGGGATGATCGTCGAAAGGTTGGCGTTGCCCGTGCGCTCACCGAGGCCGTTGAGCGTGCCCTGCACGTGGCGCGCCCCCGCTCGAATGGCAGCCATCGAGTTGGCCACCGCGCAGCCGGTGTCGTCGTGGCAGTGGATGCCGACGACGACGTCGCCGCCGAGGTGGTGGACGACGGCGCCGACGATCTCCTCGATCTGGTGCGGCAGCGAGCCGCCGTTGGTGTCGCACAGCACGACGTGGGAGGCGCCGTTGATGACGGCGGCCTCGATCGCCCGCAGCGAGAACTCGGGGTTCGCCGCGTAGCCGTCGAAGAAGTGCTCCATGTCAACGAGCACCTGCCGACCCTCGCCGGTCAGGAAGCGCACCGACTCGGCGATCATCGCTTCGCCCTCGTCCAGCGTCGTCTGCAGCGCCTCGGTGACGTGGTAGTCCGAGCTCTTGGCCACGATGCACACCGCCGCCGTGGCGGCCTCGACGAGGTTGCGCAACGTGGCGTCGTCGTCGACCTTGCCGCGCGGCCGGCGCGTCGAGCCGAAGGCCACGAGCGTGCTCGTTCCGAGGCGCAGCTCACTCCCCGCACGGGCGAAGAACTCGATGTCCTTCGGGTTGGCGCCCGGCCAACCGCCCTCGATGTAGTGCACGCCGAGCAGGTCGAGTTGCTCGGCGATGCGCAGCTTGTCCTCGACCGTCGCCGAGACGCCCTCGACCTGCAGGCCGTCGCGCAACGTGGTGTCGAAGACCTCGACCCTGTGGGGCCGCTCGCTCGTCGTGCCCATCGCACTGTCCTCTCGATCTGAGCTCGCCCCGGCAACGAAAGAGCCGCCCTGGTGGGCGGCTCGGTCGTGCACGGCGCGGGCCCGTGCACTACGGAATGTCGATGATCGCGGCGAACGGGCGCCCGGCGGCGGTGCTCGGCGTGATCACGGGGTCATTCAAGCCCGCGCCGACCCTCGCGTCAACTGTCGGCGTACTCGCAACCGCCGCCGCGGATGTGGACGAGCCTGTGCATGAACGGTGGATGACGGGGCGGTTCCTGGGGGTAACGGGAAAGTTCTGGGGAGAACCCTGTGAATTCGGAAATACCTCTTGACCTGGGGGAATGGCTTGGGCCATTGTGTGCGCCGTACCGGAAAGCGCACGCCGACCGGGACGGGGGATCGGGTCGTTGCAACGCCACTTCGGTGGCGATGGAGCGACAGCGAACCTGTCCACGAGGCGAGAGCGGCTTCGGCACATGGGACGAATGCCACCATCATCCGCTCCGAGGAGTGGGAGGCCGGTTCGCCGGTCGCCCAGTCGGACGAGCAGGGTCGTGTTCGCGGGGTGCCACCCCAACTGGCGCTTCGGGGATGCGGTCTTCACGGGGCCTGATCGGTGTTCCGGTTTCGGCCGGGGCAGCGTGACCGGCGCCGTGACGGTAACGGAGCCGGGCAACCGGCAACCGGGCCGATAACGCGGCATCGCCCGCCGAGCCTTCGGGCACGACGGGCGATGTGAGGTCGAAGAAAGGCTAACGCCGGACGATCGACCGGTGGTGGATGGTTCGTCCCACCTCGAGCTGCCCCGGGCAGCGCAGCGGCTTCGGCCGAGGCGCTGACCGGGGCGCTCACTTTTTCGGCCCCGGGATGGGCGGCCCGCTCCGAATCGGGTAGGCGCCGCTGATGGCGCAGTCTTCCGTGCAGCACGTGACGTTCTTCTTCGATCCGGCGTGTCCGTGGACCTGGCGGACGTCGCGGTGGGTCGTGCACGTCACCGCACGGCGGTCCATCCCGCTCGGGTTCCGGGCGTTCGATCTCTCCGACGGCGAGCCGGTCGACACCATGCCAGAGCGCTACCGTCCGGCGATCCGCGCCAGCCGCGGGTTCCTCCGGGCCATCGAACAGGCCCACGCCGACGGCGGCGATGACATCGTGGGTCCCATCTATGCGGCCTACGGCGCGCTCGTGCACGACGGCGACGTGGATCCGTCCCCCCAACTCGTCCGGGAGGTGTTCGCCGAGCACGGCGGCGGGCGGTACCTCGACGCGCTCGACGACACGTCTTTGGACAAACCCGTTGCCGCGGCGCGCGCCGAGGCCCAGGAGTTCTCGGGCGACGACACCGGCTCACCGGTCATCGTGCTCCAGACGACCACGGGCGATTTCGGTGTGTTCGGGCCCGTCCTCGCGCCGACTCCGACCGGCGCGGACGCCGACCGGGTGTGGGACGGCGTGGTCGCCCTGGCTACGACACCTGAGTTCTTCGAGCTGAAGCGGCGACGGACGGCCGACCCGACTGGCTGACCCGACTACCCGTCCGGGTGCGCCGGTCTACGGTGCCCGTCGTGAGCCACGACGATCGGCCCCCACCGCGGCGCGAGCTGAGCGACGGCATGCGCGAGCAGCTCGGGCTCGCCCATGCCGGGATGGTGTCGTTCGGCAACCGGCCGTTCCTCGCCGATCCCGAGCAGCTCGACGAGTGGCAACCGGACGTGGCCATCGTCGGGGCTCCGTTCGACGTGTCGACCACCAACCGGCCAGGGGCCCGCTTCGGTCCACGGGCGATCCGGGCCACGGCCTACGAGCCGGGCACGTATCATCTCGACCTCGGCCTGGAGATCTTCGACTGGCTGGAGGTCGTCGACTTCGGCGACGCCGACTGCCCGCACGGCCAGACCGAGGTCAGCCACGCCAACATCAAGGCCCGCGTCCACGAGATCGCCCGGCGCGGCATCGTCCCGG
>JACCUL010000356.1 GCA_013811855.1 Acidimicrobiia bacterium | reverse complement strand
CACGACAGCCGCTGGCGAACGTCAGCAAAGTCCGTTGCCTGATCGCCGGGCTCGTCGAGCTCGGCGCGGGCGGAGGCGATCGCCTGGCGGAGCTGTCCGTATTGCGTCCGCAAGCCCCGGACCCGGGTTCGTAACCGGGGCTGGGTCCGCTTGATGTCCGACAACAGGCTGTCAGGATCCTCGGCGTTGGCGAACTCGCCGCTGGTCGCTTCCTCGAGCGCCGCCAACCCGGACCGTACTCTTTCGAGCCACGGCGCCTCGCGTCCCGGAGCCGCCAACCCGAGTGCGGCCTCGAGCTGATGCATGGCGGCCAGTGTTCGGTCCTGATCAGCAAGCCGCGCATCGTGTCCAGCGCGGTGCGACGACGTGAAATGCGAAGGCTCCTCCATCCCCCCGCCATTCAAGCGCCAGGCGTCGGTTGCCGAGGAGATCGTCGGGCCCGGACGGGTCCAGCCGGCCCCGGGCGCCGGCACGATGTCGGCGGTTGCCGGACGGGTTCGATTCGCATGAAGCGTGCGTCTACGAGGCCAGCCGGCTCGCAGATGATGACGGGCGCTGGCCAGGGAAAAATTCGGCGGCAGGTGACGTGCGTACGGGACCCCTTCTGCGGCGTCGCGGTGAAGTCCACGACGAATCTCGCCAACGCGATCCGTGACGCCGCCGTGGGGATCGCCGGTGACCAGGCCATGGAGGCCATCGGCACCGCCTACCGCACGTTCGCGCACACCAACCCGGGCCAGTTCGCCTCGACGTTCCTCCCGCCGCTGTCCGACAACGACGACCTCGCCGCGGCCAACCGCTCACTCCTCGACGTGTTCGTGCTCGTCTACCGCGCCATGGGCTCCTGCCCGACCAGGCGCATCTGGCCGCCCGCAGCACGCGCAGCGCGATCCACGGCTTCTGCGCCCTCGAGCTGGCATCGGGCAGGACGCCCGACCATGACGTCGAGTATCGGCACCTCCTCGAGACCC
Organism: Acidimicrobiia bacterium; assembly: GCA_013811855.1. GTDB lineage: Bacteria > Actinomycetota > Acidimicrobiia > Acidimicrobiales > Ilumatobacteraceae > JALZMG01. The sequence continues at coordinate 9,263 of JACCUL010000356.1, read as the reverse complement.
TCCGGCGCGGTCTGCGCCCTGACCCACTCTCTTCCTTCGGAGGCCACCACCGAGACCGAAGGCCCTCAGGCAGGTGATCGGTCTGCGGTGGGATCGATCTGGCCGAACCGCCCGCTGACGAATGGTCCATGGGTTGGGGAGTGAGCCATGAAGGCGGCGATCAGCATGAGTCGTTCGTCGTCGTAGGTGCGGCGCCTGATGGGGTGACCGAGCACCCGGTAGGCGGCGATCACGGCGTCGATCGGGGTGGCAACGGCGCAGGCGCTGACAGAACGCCTTGCGGATCTGGAGCTGCGAAAGCGGTCGGCTCGACACCCAGGACCGAGCAGTCCGGGCTTCACGGTCACGGGCTCGCGTCTGTGGCTGCTCCCGAGCGTGGCGCGTCGAGCGCACGGGATCGGTCGTCCACCTCGATCTTGCGGAGGCTGGGCCCGCTCGGCGACCGGAACGCGCAAAGGTGAGCAATCCGTTGTGGAAGTCGGCTCGATGTCCTCCGTGGCGAGCCCTCACCGAGGTGCACGTGGCGGCGGAACGTGCCCGCTGGCGTTCGGCGAGATAGACCTGGTCGCCTTGACACCTCGCGGTGCCAGTCGCGCTGAGCGGTCACGCGGCGTCTGGTCGTTCCACGTCAGCGAATGTGCACGCCAGCTGCAGATTCGCTGACGCGAACGGCCGGTGAGGGGGAGGAGCGCTCGACCGCGGTCACTCGACGACCTGCTCGCCGTCCACGAGCCGGTCGAAGACTTCCCGCATGAACACCAACGCACGACGGTCGTCGAGATCTCGGCCAAGCGTCCGTTCGTGGGCCGTGTCGTTCTCGGAGCCGGTCGCGATCCTTGCGGCGTCGCCGGCGACGAGTGACCTGAGAGCGGGGACGTCGAGCGAGCCGGTCGATTCGAGGAAGCCGAGGATGCGGGCCGCCTCCGGCAGGCGCTCGACCTTCACCATCATCCCGATGAACTCGATACAGGCGATCTTGCCGACGTACATGTTGTCGTTGTCGAGGAGCTCGTCGATGTAGGAGCGGAGGATCTCGAACGCCCGCGACCGGTCACCACGGCGGAGCGCGGCTCGTGCTTCGAAGGGGCCCTTCATGGTGTTCGTGCGGTCGGGAACGTCGACGCTGGCCGCTTCCTCGTAGAACTTCGCGGCCTCGTGCTGCCTGCCCTGCACCGACGCCGACGTGGCCAGGTACGTCAATGCCCATTGCAGGCCGGTCGGCGGGCCTTTGGCGCGACAGCGCTCGGCCAACGTTGTGACGAGGGCGTCGTGTTCTTCCAACCGCCCGGTCATCAGCAGGATCCGCGCCACCCCGACGATCTCGAAGAGGTCCGCGACGTAGTGCTCGCCCCGCCGGCGCAGCTCGGCCATCGCCAGCGGGGCCGATGCCACCATCAGCTCGTAGTCGTCGTACAGGAAACCCCGCGCGTAGCGGATCATGGGGTGATCCGGCTCCCCGTATCGGCCAACGAGACGCTCGTACCCCTCGATGTCCATCTTCCGCATGTACCGACGGGCGGCCCAGGTGAGCCCGAAGACGATCAGCTCCTCGTCATCGGCCGGCGTGATGGCGAGGATCCGCTCCGCCCAGCCGCCGATCTCGCTCCGACTCCGCATATAGACCTCCGCCGCGACCGCACCGACGAGTGATTGCGCGAGCCGGCGATCTTCGGTGGCGCACGCCCATTCGACCGCGGCGCGGAGGTTGGGCCACAGCTCGTCGAGGCGGGCGACGCCCTCGACCTCGGCGGGCCCGGCGAGGAGCTCGTGAATGTGGGTGACCCCGTGCAGGCACCATTGCGCATGGCGCGCCGCGATCAGGTCGGTGTCGCCGGTTTCCGAGAGGTGCTCGGCTCCGAACTGGCGGATGGTTTCGAGGAGCCGGAAGCGACGGCCGAAAGGCCCGGACTCGACGATCACCATCGACCGGTCGACGAGGTCACCGAGGAGGTCGTCGACGTCGACAAGGTCCAGATCGGCATCGGCGACGATCGCTTCGGCCGCGACGCGATCGAACGGACCGGCGAAGATCGACAGACGCCGGAACATCGCCTGTTGCGGCGGGGTCAGGAGGTCGTAGGACCACTGGATCGTCGCCCGCAGCGTCCGGTGACGCTCGACATTGGCCCGCCGACCGCCGGTCAGGAGCCGCAGACGATCGTCGAGCCGCTCCACCAGATCCGCCGGTGAGAGGCTCCTCGTGCGCGCCGCGGCCAGCTCGATGGCGAGCGGGACACCGTCGAGGCGGCGGCAGATCTCCTCGACGTCGTGCCGGCTGGAGGACGGATCGAACGTCCGAGAGGCCGCCGATGCCCGCTCGTTGAACAGCTCGACGCCTGGCCCCGCAGGTTCAAGGGGTGCGACGGCGACGAGCTGCTCGTCGCGGAGCCCGAGGCCTTCTCGCGAGGTCGCCAGCACCCTGACGTTCGCGCAGCCCTCGGCGACGGCGTGGGCGAAGTCGGCCGCACCGTCGATGACGTGTTCGCAGTTGTCCAGGACGAGCAGTGCTCGGCGCGGCTGCAGCGCCGTCACGATCGATTCGGTCAACGTCCGCCCAACGCTCTCCCTCACGTCCAGGACGCTGGCCACCGCTTGGGGCACATCGCTCGACGAGCTGTTTCCGGCGAGTTCGATGAGCCAGGCGCCGCCCGTGGCCTCGACGTCGGCCCGTTGGGCCGCCGCCAGGGCGAGCCTCGTCTTACCGATCCCTCCCGGCCCCACGAGCGTCACGATCGGGGAGTTGGCGAGCGCGTCGTGGATGACCTCCAGGTCCCCGTCGCGGCCGATCAGCCGGCCCAGGCGACGAGGGAGATTTCCGCGGCGGTTGTCGCCGGTCCGCAGCGGCGGGTGTTCGCCGTCGCCGAGTTGGAGGATGCGCTGTTCCGCGACGACGCCCTCCAGGCGGAACGTGCCGAGGTCACGCAGGTTGCTCCCGTCGAGCAGTGCCGAGGTCACTCCGGAGATCAGCGTCTGGCCGCCGTGACCGGCCGCCGCGAGCCGCGCCGCGACAATGACGGCCGGACCGAAGTAGCCCTTCCCCCGCTCCTCGGTCTCACCGGTGTGCAGGCCGACCCGAACCTGGATCTCGACCTCGACGGGCCACGGTTCGCGGCCGATCGCGGCCTGCAGCTCGGCGGCCCAGCCAACCGCGTCGCTGGCGCGATGGAAGGCGACGCCGAACGAGTCACCACCCGTGGCGAAGACGTAGCCGCCGTGACGATCGACCGCGGCCGTGACGAGATCGTCATGGCGAGCCATCGCGTCGGCCATCTCGCGGCGCTGCGCCGCCCACAGCCGGGTCGAGTCCACGACATCGGAGAACCCGAACGTCACCGTCCCGGACGGAAGTCCGAGCGCCGATCCCATCGACGACCGATCGACGCCCAGCTGCTCGTCCTGGCCCAGGATCAGCGACTCCAGCTCGCGGAGCCGAGGGCCCGGTTCGACCCCGAGGCCCTCGACGAGGTGCTCGCGGGCCCTGCGATACGCGGCGAGCGCGTCGGCCTGGCGGCCCACCCGGTACAGCGCCGTCATCAACAACGCCCAGAGCCCCTCGCGGAACGGGTAGGTCGCAGTCAGCTCGGTCAGCGAGCCGATGACGGCATGAGCGTCGGCCTCGATGCGTCGCCCCAGGTCGGTCTCCACCACCCCGAGGTACTGCTCGACCAGCCCGTCGACCGTCGCCGTCAGGCCATCGGAGGCGAGCCCGGCGAGGGGAGTGCCCGTCCACTCGGCGAGAGCCGCCTCGATGTCGTTCAGTCCGAGCAGCCGCTGGAAGCGGACGACGTCGACCGCAGCCGCCGTCACGTCCAAGCGGTAGGCAACGCCCGTCCGAACGATCGAGTCGGGGCCGAGACCCTTGCGCAGGCGCGTCACGTACGACTGGAGTGTCTTGTCGGCCGTGCGCGGCGGCTCCTCGCCCCACACCAGTCGCACGATGCGCGAGACCGGTACCGCAGAGCCGGGCGACAGGGCGAGCACGGCCAGCACGGCCTGGCACTTCGCCGGGCCGACGTCGACCGGATCCCCGTCTTCGGTCTCGGCCGCGACGCCACCGAAGAGACGAATCTGCACGTCTGCCGCGCTCCGTTCTGCTTCGATCGTCAAGGCTTGCATGGCCCCGAGCGTGCGCCCGGGCGGTTGTGTTTGTCGCCGAGATCCGGTTGTGTCCCGGTTGAGCCCAGTCTTGACCACCCTCAACCGAAACACAACCGCCCCGCCACCGCGCTCCTACCGGACTCGGGCATCGTCGGACACGTGAGAAATCCACGTACGAACCACGCCGTAGTTCCGTCAGGCCTCGTCGCCCGCATCGGCGCCTGGTGCTACGACCACCGCAAGGCTGCGGTCGGCATCTGGCTCGCCGCTCTGATCGTCGTGTTCGGCGCCGCCGGCGCGATCGGCGCCGCCTACGACGCGTCCACCGATATCCCCGACTCCGAGAGCGCCGACGGCTTTGACGTGCTCGAGCAGTACTTTGCCGGGCTCGGTGCCGGAGGCGCGTCGGGAACGATCGTCTTCCGCGCCGCCCAGGGCATCGACGACCCCGCGGTCACCGCCGGCATGGAGGAGCTCTTCGCCACCGTGAACGCCGGGTTCCCCGACGAGAACGGCAACCCCCGGCACCCCGGCGCCACCGTCGTCTCCCCGTACTCCGAGCAAGGCGAGTCGCAGATCGCCCGGCATGGTCCGCTGGCGGGGCAGCTCGCCTACGCCCAGGTCAACCTGGCCGCCGATGTCGACGTGACCGAGTCGGCGGCCCTCGGCAAGGCGATCTCCGACCACGCGCCCGCCGTCGAGGGCCTCGAGGTCCTCCCCGGTGGCACGGCCCTCGCCCTGTTCGAACCGCCGGCGACCGAGTTCATCGGCCTCGCCTTCGCCATCGTCGTCCTGATCCTCGCCTTCGGCTCCGTCCTCGCGATGGGCCTGCCCATCGCCGTCGCCCTCGGCGGAGTCGGGGCGGGGATGGGCCTGATCGTCATCCTCAGCAACGTCTTCAACATCCCGGACTTCACCACCTTCCTCGGGGTCATGATCGGACTCGGCGTCGGCATCGACTACGCCCTGTTCATCGTCACCCGCTACCGGGAGGGGCTCCACGCCGGCCGCTCGCCCCGAGAGGCGACGATCACCGCGATGGACACCGCCGGCCGCGCCGTGATCTTCGCCGGCGTCACCGTCGTCGTGTCGCTCCTCGGCCTGCTCCTGATCGGGATCGGGTGGGTCACCGGGATGGGCATCGGCGTTTCGGTCACCGTGCTCGTCACGATGATCACCTCGATCACCCTCCTGCCCACCCTCCTCGGCTTCGTCAGAGAACGGGCCGAGGTCACCCGCTGGCGCGGCCTGATCGTCGCCGGCTTCGTCGCCGTTGCCCTGTTCGGCATCGGCATCGGCATCCCGGGATTGACCGCCGTCGGTGCCGGCCTCGCCGCGCTCGCCCTGCTCGTCAGCTTCGCCGTCCGCCCCCTCAGGCAGGAGGTGCCTCACGGCGCGCCGAAGCCGGTGCGCGAGACCCTCGCCTACCGGTGGAGCCGCACGATCCAGCGCCGGCCGTGGCTCTGGGTCATCGCCGGCACGACACTCCTCCTCGTCCTGGCGGCGCCGGTCCTCGGCCTGCGCCTCGGATTCTCCGACGAGGGCAACTACGCCGAGGACACCTCCACCCGCCAGGCCTACGACCTCCTCGCCGAAGGCTTCGGCGCCGGCTTCAACGGCCCGTTCATGATCACCGTCGTCCCCGGCGCCGGAGACAGCGTCGCCGCCGTGGACACGCTTCAGAGGTCCCTCGCCGAGACCCCAGGTGTCGCCGCAGTCACGCCGGCGTTCCCCAACCGCCCGGCTGCCGCCGAGGCGTACCTGTTCAACCTCGTCCCGGCGACGGCACCCCAGGACGAGGCCACCACCGAGCTCGTCGAAACCCTGCGCGACGACGTCATCCCGGCTGCCATCGCCGGCACGGCGCTCGACGTCAAGGTCACAGGGACGGCCGCCGCCAACATCGACTTCACCGACTTCCTCGCCCGCCGCACCTTCGTCTTCTTCGGCGCGGTCCTGGGGTTGTCGTTCCTGCTCCTGATGATGGTCTTTCGCTCGCTCCTCGTGCCGCTCAAGGCCGTCATCATGAATGTCCTGTCGATCGGCGCCGCCTACGGCGTGCTCGTCGCCATCTTCCAGTGGGGCTGGGGCGCCGACCTCATCGGCATCGACAGCGGGCCGATCGAGGCGATGGCGCCGCTGATGCTGTTCGCCATCGTCTTCGGGCTCTCGATGGACTACGAGGTGTTCCTGCTCTCACGGGTCCGCGAGGAATACGACAAGACCGGCGACTCCGCCGGCGCGGTGGCCGACGGCCTCGCCGCGACCGCACGGGTCATCACCGCCGCCGCCGCCATCATGGTGGTCGTGTTCGGCTCGTTCATGCTCGAGGACGACCGGGTCTCGAAGCTGTTCGGCCTCGGGTTGGCGCTGGCCGTCCTGCTCGACGCCACCGTCGTGCGCATGCTGCTCGTGCCGGCCACGATGGAGCTCCTCGGGGACAAGAACTGGTGGATGCCGGCGTGGCTCGACCGGATCGTTCCGAAGCTGAACGTCGAGGGCCCCGCCCACGCTGACGCTCCCGCCGACGTCGTCGACGAACCCGCACCGACGTTCGAACCCGAGTTGATCGACGCGTGAGTGCAGCAAGCTCCAGCGACACCTGCCTGGGTCATGGGGTGAGGACGGGGTTCGGGACGGTCGCCGGGTCCGGGTCCAGGCGCCGCAGGCGGGCGAGGGCCAACGGTGGGAACAGCACGACCGACAACAGGCCGGCCGAGATGAGGCCGGCCGCGGTGGCGGGGGCGATCACTCCGATCGAGACGCCGATCTCACTGGCGGTCACGATGAACGGCAGCGATGTGGCCTGGAGCAACGCAGCGATCCGCACGCCCTGGCCGCCGAGCGGTCGTCGGTACAGCAGCGCCGGCACGCCGCGCACGATGAGCAGGGCGAGGAGGAACACGGGGACACGGGCGAGGGCGGACGGTTCCTCGGTGAGGGCGTCGAGATCGAAGCGGAGACCGCTGGTCACGAAGAACACGGGGATGACGAAGCCGTAGCCGACGGCGTCGAGCTTCAGGCGGAAGTTCGGGTGCGTCGCGGTGTCGCGGTCCACGAGGCCGAGCACGGCTCCGGCCAGGAACGCGCCGAGGATCGTCTCTAGCCCGACTTGGGCGGCCAGTGCGACGAACCCGATCAGCAGGGCGACGGCGATGCGGACGCGGATCTCGGCCGTGGTGTCCTGGAGGCGGACCAGCGTGGCGTCGACTCGTGCGCTGCGACCGGCGCGGGCCAGCGTCAGCCCGACGGCGGCGATCACGCCGGCGAAGAGCCCGAGCGTCACCAACTTGCTGGCCGCGCCGCCCTCGGCCTCCGAGAACAGCAACGACAGCAGGATGACGGCACCGAAGTCGGCGATCGTCGCGCCGGCGATGACGTACTGCCCGAGGGGCCGCTCGGCCTGGCCGGCGTCCTTGAGCACCGGCACGACGAGACCGAGCGACGTCGCCGACAGGGCGATGGCGACGAACAACGGGTTGGTCACCCAGCCGGCGGCGTGGAACCCGACGCCGACGGTCACGCCGATCGCCAGCGTCACCGCGAAGCCGATCAGCGGCAACCGCAGCAGGTCGCCACGGAGGTGCCGGAGGTCGATCTCGAGGCCGGCGAGGAACAGGAGAAAGGGGCTCTTGGGAAATGAGCGGGGTGTAGCTGCGTAGAGGGTCCCGGGCGCGGCACAGGGGCTCTGCGAATCTGACGGTTCTCGAAGCCTGCAGATGGAGAGCCCCTGTGATCACGGACCCTACTCGCATGTGTGAGTTGCTCGTTGGCCTGCCTGCGGTGCGTGTGCTGGGCATCGTTGATGAGCCCGGCGGCCCGTTGTTCGTGCACATCGAGACGACCGGGGGCCGTGCGTCGTGTCCGGGTTGCGGCGGGCGGGCAACGGTGAAGGAACGCGACTCGGTCGTGCTGGTCGATCTGCCGGCGTTCGGGAGGCGGACCCGGCTGGTGTGGCGCAAGCACCGTTGGGCGTGCCCGAGCCGGCTGTGCGCGTGGCCGTCGTGGACCGGTGAGGAGCCGACGATCGCCGCGCCCCGGCTGGTGCTGACCGATCGGGCGGGGCGATGGGCGACCGAGCAGGTCGGGCGGTGTGGACGCACCGTCGATGAGATCGGCGTCGAGCTCGGGTGTGACTGGCACACCGTCAACGACGCCGTCATCGCCTACGGCACCGCCCTCGTCGACGACGACCCGCACCGGATCGGCGCACCCACTGCAGTCGGGCTCGACGAGACCCTGTTCGCCCGGGTCGGGCGATGGCGCACGCAGTTGTGGTCAACCTCGATCGTCAACGTCGGCGCCGGCCAACTCCTCGACGTCGTCGCCGGCCGTGACAGCGCTGGGCCGTGCGCCTGGTTCGCCGAGCGCAGCGACGAGTGGCGGGCCCGCATCGAGTGGGCGACGCTCGATCTGTCCGGGCCGTATCGGGTCGTGTTCGACACGATGTTGCCCGACGCCACCCAGGTCGCCGATCCGTTCCATCTGGTGAAATTGGCCAACACCAAACTCGACGAGGTGCGCCGCCGGGTGCAGAACGAGACGCTCGGCCATCGCGGCCGCAAGACCGATCCGCTCTACCGATGCCGTCGTCTGCTCACCAAGGCCGACGAACGTCTCGACGATCGGGGTCGCTCCAAGCTCCTCGGGCTGCTCGAAGCCGGCGACCCCCACGGTGAGGTGCGCATGGCCTGGCACGCCAAGGAAGTCGTCCGCTCGATATACGACCACACCGACGCCGACCTCGCCGAGGCGTTCGTCGACCGACTCGGTCACGATCTCCAAGACCAGTCCTGTCCGCCTGAGGTGCGTCAGATGGGCCGCACGATCCTGCGCTGGCGGGACCAGATCGTCGCCTGGCATCGTGCTCACGTGTCGAACGGGCCGACCGAAGCTGTCAACAACTTGATCAAACGAGTGAAGCGAGTCGCGTTCGGCTTCAAACGGTTCCGCAACTACAGGATCCGCACTCTGCTCTACGCCGGGAAACCGAACTGGGACCTGCTCCCCACGGTCACACCCCGCTGAAATCCGAAGAGCCACATAACGCCTGGTCAGACCCCATCTTGACAGCTCCAGGGGCAGCACAGACGGAGGAACCGGCAGCCCCGGGACCTTCACCCTATGAGTCCTACGCCGCTGGGCGCCTCGACCACCGAGCAGCA
>JACCUL010000348.1 GCA_013811855.1 Acidimicrobiia bacterium | reverse complement strand
ACGGGGGCCGCTAGGCCTCGTCGCCCGCGCTGCGGCGCATCTGTTCGAAGCTGCGCCGCAGCAGCCGCGAGACGTGCATCTGCGAGATGCCGACCCGCTTGGCGATCTCGCTCTGGCTCAGCTCCTCGTAGAAGCGCAGTCGAACGATCTCCCGCTCCCGTTCCGGCAACCGCTGCATGAGGTCGGCGATGGCATCGATGTCGGCGACGTGGGAGTAGCCGATGTCCTCCCCACCGATCTGGCGGGGTCCGTCGCTGTCAGGGCCGGCAGGGGCGTCGAGACTCGCCGTCGAGTACGCCGTCCCCGCCGCCAGCCCCTCGATCACCTCGTCGACCTCCACCCCCAGATAGGTGGCCAGCGCCGGCACCGTCGGTGACTGCCCGTTGCGCTGGGTCAGCTCGTCGGTGGCCTTGCGCAGCCGGAGGTGGATCTCCTTCGCCGACCGCGGCACGCGGACCGACCACGTGTGGTCACGGAAGTGACGCTTGATCTCGCCCTCGATGGTCCGCCCGGCGAACGTCGAGAAGGCGACGTTGCGGTCGGGCTCGAACCGGTCGACGGCCTTGACGAGCGCGAGGAACGCCACCTGGCGCAGGTCGTCGTCGGACGGGCCGCGACGCCCGAAGCGGCGGGCCACGTGCGCCGCCAACCCCATGTGCGCCTCGACCAGCTCGTTGCGCAGGCGTCGATCACGTGTCTCGGCGAAGCGGCGAAAGAGCGCCTCCTCGCCCTCTCGTCCGGTCCGCTCGCTGTTCGTCGACGGCGCGGACGGGCTGCCATCCGTGGCGTCGGGGTCAACCGTCGTCACGTCGCGAGGGCCCCTTGGTCAGCGCGAACGAGGCTCCGTCGAGCTCGTAGCGGTCGGTGACGGCCTCGAGGATCCGGACCGCCAGCTCGTCCGGGCCGCCGACGTCCGGCGCCGGTTCGATCCGCCCCGAGACGGTCACGCCGTCAGGGCCGGTGAGGAACTCGAGATCGACGCGCGCTTCCGGCGCCGCCGAGTCCATGAGCACGCTGAGGAGCTCGTTGACGCCGAGGCGAAGGTCGTCGAGGTCGTCGACCGTCAACCCGGCCTCGGCCCCGAGCGACGCCGCCACCACCCGCGCCGCCAGGAGGTACCGCGGCGACGCCGGCAGGCTGAGGCGGATCGGGAGCGTCGGTTCGGCGGCCACGGCGCGAGTCTGGCCCACGGATCCGACCCGAACGCCATCTGGGTGCGATCCGTCGCATTCGCCCTTCTGGGCGCGCCAGCGTCTCGGAATCGAGACGAACCGCACCCATTTCGGCGAGACCAGCCTCCGACTCAGAACTGCGACGTCAGACGAGGAGCGAGGCCGTGCTCGGATGCGGTCACCGCGGCCTGGGCTCGGTTGTGGACGCCGAGCTTGGCGTACAACCGCTTGACATACGTCTTGATGGTCTCGACCGAGAGGTAGAGCTCGTCGGCGATGGCGCCGTTGGTCGCCCCTCTGGCAATGAGCGCCAGCACCTCCGACTCCCGGTCGGACAGCTCGAACGGGCGGGTGTCGCGAGCTGGGCCGTTGAAACCGACGAGCTCGCCGATGACGATTCGATCGAGCGCGTCGACGATGGCGTCGGCGGAACGGGACTTGAGGACCACGCCGGCGACGCCGATGCGCCGCGCCGCCTCGAGCATCTCGGGCGTGGCGTCCCACGTGTAGAGCACGACGTACGTGGCGAGGCCGCTGTGCACCATGTCCGAGGCCCGCAACACCGTGTTGCGCCGGCCGGCGAACGTGTCGAAGAGGGCGACGTCGACAGGCGATGAGAGGTTGTCGCCGGCTTCGACCTCGACGACGGCGATGTGCGGGGCGAACGGCTCCAACATCGACCGCAGACCACGGACCACGATCTCGTAGTCGTTCAAGACGGCGACCGAGATCGGGCGATCGACACCTATCCTCTCGTCCTCGACTGTCTCCATGAGCGTCACGACGCACCTCCTCTGTCGGGCAGACGCCGGCGGCACGCCACCACGGTGCGATCACCGACCTCGATGACCTCGACGTGGTCGGACAGCCGACGCACGATGCCAAGCCCGCGGCCCGACGAGGATGTCGGCGGGGCGGGACCCCACTCCTCGACGGGCGGGATCCCCTCGACCGGCCCGACGTTCGACACCGTCAGCTCGACGACCTCGTCGGACAGCACGGTGACGACGACGTTGCCATCCCGTCCGTGCCGCACGGCGTTGGTGACGAGCTCGCTCGTGACCAGCTGCATGTCCTCCACGACGACCGACGGCACGTCGTGCGCACGCAGGAAATCGGTCACGGCGTGGCGGGCGACGGCGACCTGCGAGGCCTCCGGTTGGACGTCGACGACCAAGCGCTGGGCGGCTGGCGTTCGTGCCGGCCGGCCGTTGACTCCTCGGCCGTACATGCACCGGCGCGTTCCCGCCGGCCGGTACGGTCAAACGCCATGTCCTCGCTGCTTCAACGGCTCGACCGGTGGCAACAGCGGCGGCCGGCGCTGGCGGTGCCGCTCGGCGTGTTCAAGCGGTTCGGGGAGCATGGCGGCAGCCGGCTGGCCACGGTCGTCTCCTACTACTCCTTCTTCAGCGTCTTCCCGCTGCTCCTGGCGACCGTCACCGTGCTCGGCATCGTGCTGGAAGGCAACGAAGAGCTGCGCGGGGACCTGGTCGAGGGCGCGCTGGGACAGATCCCTGTCATCGGCGCCGACCTCTCGGGTCCCGGCGCCCTGACCGGGAGCACGATCGCCCTCGTCGTCGGCGTGGCGACCGCGGCCTGGGCCGGCATGGCCGCCGTCATCGCGCTGCAGACGGCCCTTGACGAGATCGCCGACGAGCCGATGCACGCCCGCGCCAACCTGATCGGCAAGCGGCTCCGGGCGTTGGTGTTCCTCGTCCTGTTCGCCGTAGGTCTGGCGGGCTCGACCGTGCTGGCCAACCTGGCGACGTTGTTCGAACTCGGTCCGTTCGCCGGCGGGCTGGGGCTGGTCGCAACGGCCGTCGTGGACACCGCCGTCCTCCTCGCCGCCTTCAGCGTGCTGCCGACGCAGCGCCGCCCGTGGCGCCAGCTGTGGCCGGGCGCCATCCTCGCCGGGGTCGCGCTCACCGCGCTCCAGCAACTCGGCAGCTTCGTCGTGCGCCGCTACATCAGTGGGGCCGGGGACACGTATGGCGTGTTCGCCGTGGTGATCGCCCTGCTCAGCTGGTTCCACCTCGTCAGCCGCGTGATCCTCCTCGCCGCCGAGGTCAACGGCGTGGTCGGCGGCCGCCTCTGGCCCCGCAGCATCGCGCCGGATGCGCCGCTGACCGAGGCCGACCGGCGGGCGCTCCAGCGCGACATCGAGCGGGTGCAGCGCGATCGCCGCGCCGGCGTCGCCGTGGCGGTCAGGGGTGACATCGTGGCCGACATCCCCGTCGGCGATCAGCTGGAGACGTCGAGGTAGCCGGTCAGGCCGCTGATCTCCAACAGGCGCTGCACGGGAGCGCTGGGCGACCGCAGCAGCAACGACGATCCGGCGTCGGCCCGGGTCTGGTGGGCATCGACGAGCAGGCGGAGGCCGGAGGAGTCGAGGAAGGTCACGCCGGCGAGATCGAGCACGTCGACATCGCCCCGCTCCATCCGCTCGGCCAGCATCGGCGCCGTGTAGCTGTCGATCTCGCCGACGAGGACCAGCGTGCCGGGTTCCTCGTCTCGGAGCTCGAGGCGCGGTACCTCGAAGGTCATGGTCGCCGAGCCTATCCGCGCCGGATCGTCGGCCACCGGGGCGCCGCTACGGCAC